>NZ_SCOH01000079.1 GCF_005503445.1 Chitinivorax sp. B
TGCCGCCCGTGGGGCCACCGCGCACCCCGGAAGTAAAAGTACCGTGCTTCAAGGCCGACCGCATGCCCCGCCACAAGCTCAACGAGTTCGACCGGCAATTGAAGGGCCAGCAGGATGGCTTGAATGATTTGACGGTGGATGAATTCCTGAAGGGGCGGGAGTTGTATGAGCAGTTTGGGCGGACAGCTGATCCGCAGGTGGCGGAACGTGCTCGACTTGCTTATCAAGCAAAACTAGAAAATGAAGAACTCGGCAAACATTTACGAAATGGGTTGAGCCCAAGAGAAGCCAGACAACTGGCGCGACAAGTGGCCACCAATAAAATGAAAGCGCTTGCAGCCTTACACAACCCTGATATGTACACTGGCGGCAAAGACAAGATCGCGGACTTCGGTGATGCCAAGGTCAATAAGTCCATCGGGGCTCAGTGGGGCAAGTCGCTCGGCAAAAAACATCCGGAGTGGGACGGTGACAAGGGCCGCTTCCGGGTACACGCACTGGATGAGGCCGCTCAGAAAATTTTGCCGAGTCTACGGGCAACGACGAACATGAATGCAACACTAACTCGCTGCAAATAGGGGGACAATCCATGGATGAATTTATCGAGTTGTTCCTGGAAGATTTCGGCCCAGCATTTCTGCGCCAATGGGTACCACAATCCAGCATTGACCGCTATCGCGGTAAGTTACCTGATCAGTTACTGAAGTATTGGGAAGGCTATGGTTGGGCCGGTTATGCCAAGGGGCGCTTCTGGCTAGTGAATCCCCAAGAATATGAACCCGTATTGGAAGCCTGGATTGGCGAGATGCCTTTCATGGAGCAGGATGCCTATCACGTAATTGCCAGAGGCGCTTTCGGCGATTTGTATTTATGGGGCGAAAGAACTGGGCCATCTTTAACAATTAGCCCTGCCAGCGCTTCCGCATTTCCAAACCATACATATCAACATCAAGTGCAAATCGGCAACAGTAATACTGTCATTCAGCACTGGCTTTGTGCGTGTAATCCTGCATTGATGGATTGGAGCGATATGAATAGCCAGCCCCTGTTCGACCGTGCCCTAGCCCGACTCGGCCGCCTGGATTCCACCGAAATGTATGGCTATGTCCCCGCCTTGGCACTGGGCTGCCCGAACACGGTCGAGAAACTACAAAAGGTCAGCATCATCGAGCATCTGGTGTTCCTGGCCCAGCTAGAACCATTGCAGGTCATCGAGTTTCCAGACACCGATCTAAGCGACATCTGAATCAGGCCGGAAACTCCACTGCCTAGGCGGTGGTGTCCGGCATTGCCAGCGCATACGGTCCGAACTGGATCACCGTTTCCCCCAGCCAATCATTCAACTCCTGTAACCGTGCCTGCAACGGCACAATCTCATTCTCATAGAACACCTGCGCCGCCTTGCCGGCATCGCCAAAGCCACCGGTATTGTTCGGCACAATCCCCATCAGCTGCGGTGGTACCCGGTGCGCCGCCAATACATCATCCCGCGTGACATCCTTGATGTTGAAGAACTCATCCTTGGCCGCTACCTCGCTGATCGGCATGATCTGGATGCCGTCTTTCTTGCCGTTGGGCGCGTACATGAACAGGTTGCGGAAGTTGCCGGGACCTTTGCTGTCTTTCAAGGCAGTGCGCAACGCATCCACGTAGGCCGGGTTCTGCGCGGCATCGGTCATATATAAGATGAAGCCAGCATGGGAACCGTTCAGGTAGTATTTGCGACGGAACAGGGTGGCGCTTTCGTTGAGTCAGGCGCTGTTGAGTGCAGCCAGGTATTCCGGTAGGCCGTACACTTCCTGGTTGATGTCCGGCTCCAGCAAATGAAACACTTCGCCCAACGGACTGGCCTGCTGGGCATTGGGGACCCACCAATAGCTGTCCAGTTCAATTCCACGCCGCAAGAACTTGGCCGCAGGGTCCAGCTTGATCACCCCGCCCAAGCGGTTGCACTGCTTTTCGACGTACAGATTCCCAAAGATCAGAAAATCCTGCACCAGTTGCTGAAACACCAAGCGGCCGAGCCACGGGTGTGACTGGTAGGGGCTGACCTGCCATTGCGTTTCACCGCCGGCGCTGTCAAACAGGGCAGCATTGGTTGTGGGCTGCTGGCTTGGTGTCCTTTTCATGGATTGCATTTGTTTCGATCAACCGGTCGGCAGAAACCAGCACCGAAGGAGGCCATTTCATTGCCCCAATGGCGCGCCCGCCACCAACGCGCATTGACCACTTCTTGATGTCGGCGAAGAACAGTCGCATCATTGTGATCTTGCTTTTCAGAAGTAGCAATTGTTGTCAACGTTATCGAGATGCGCACTCACGCCATTGAGTGTTCCGTCTTCGGCTAGTTCAGAGCCTGCGTTCTCAGCGAAACTTACACAGATCTGCGTCGCTTCGACGACACGAAGACCCGCGCCCATCCCTGATATCTTGCGAAATGCGCTTTCTCCACATGTTTCCTGCAGCGGGCAGCAGTCTTGAGAAGCAGTCCTTTCTTATCTTATCAACCTCAAAGCCACAGAGGGAATCTGGCCAAGTAGTGCAATTAAAGTGAAAACCCATTACCCGGTGTTCATAACTGATGTCAAGAAAAGTGCCCATTAAAAAAGAAGGAGGCCCGTGCGCCTGGCCCACATTACGGGTGCTTGTGCTGTTCACCTAGGGTGGCGGGATCAGAGCTCGTTGTGGCCGCTAGAGTTGACATGCCATTTGGCATTCAGCGGTCAATGAATGATTCATCATGCAAGACAGGGGTTCCGTTGCCTGGTTGTCAATTCTGCATAACTTCACTTCATAAAAGGAACGATCTCATGAAACTGCTTACTTGGAACACACTGGGTGAACGTTGGAATGCAATGACCGATCGAATTGATCAATACCAGCCAGATGTTGTCTGTATACAGGAAGCCGGTAATCTTCCGAAGGAGCTTGGTTACACGGGGGAATTGACGCAAGAGAAACCATACATGATTGGAACATATAGCGGTTACAGCATCTGGTATCTATGGTGGGACAGACAGGGGGGAACAGGCAATATCCGCTGCTCCATGGCAATGCTCTTCAAAGGTAGTGGCGGGCCATCGGTGTCCTGGTCAACCGATTCAGACAAACGACCCATCATGCGTGCATCGATTGGCGCCTCCTACTATGTGGCAAACATTCATGCCGGGGGGCGTGAGTACATCAATCAGGCGATTCAGTCGGTTCTGACCAATGGGTATGGAAAGACGTGGGTTGTCGCTGGTGATTTCAATCAGGAAGCAGATGGCGATCTGTCCTGGATGGACCGGCGGGCCAGAGTCATCGCCCCCGACGAAGCGACACGACCTGCCAGTCATAAAATAATTGATTACGCGGTAAGCAACGGTACTGGGAAGGCATCCGTCGCCGGGCCTTACTATGGCGGCTCTGATCACCGCTGCGTCGTCATCAACATTAGTTAACGGTTGGCGTGCAGACCCATTTAATGGATGTTGTAGATGCAGTAACCAACCAGGTTTTTCGTTAGTGCTTGAACAGGTGAAACTATGCTGCCACTGTATTCATCGCCTACTCGAATTTGGCAACTGGCTGGCGTTAACGCTTTGTATGGGTGCCAGCTTCGCCCCACCTGTTCAAGTACGCCGTTTCCGCCTAGCATGGCGGTCCTGATTACTTCACGACTTGATCGATGTTACCCATCCTCCGCTTGCACCCAGCTTGGCTATGCCTGGTCTTATACAGCATGGTGTTGAACCCATTGGCCATAGCACAAGACACTCCCAAAGCACTGGTACTGAAAACCGCCAAGTCATCCCCAGCCACGATTAATATCGAGGCACTTTGCAAGTTGCTGGCCACGCCCTGCCAACCCAAACAGGCCAAGCTTTACCCCGGCCCCAGCCCACAAAGCTGGGTACTGATTGATGAGGCACAGCCTGCTATCGCCTTGTTCAATTCATACAATCCCGGCCAACCGGTGATGCAAAGCCAATTGGATTTGTCCCAATACAAACACAGCATGCCGCTACCCAACAATGACGCGGAGATGTCAGTTCACCCTGTCTTGTATCCGATCGGTACGCAAGGTTGGGCGGTTGCCATCACGCTTCGTCATGCTGTTCCTTATTCAGGCGGTGGGCGTGGGCAAACCGTGGCAGACTTTGTTGCCCTGTCACCCAAGGTGGATTCCGGCAAAGTGCTGTACCGATGCGTGCCTTTCAGCGAAAGCGAGATGATTCGCGCATGCTTTAGCGAACAAGACTACAAGCGTTCGCCACATTGCCATGATGAATCTAGCGGCCATTTGACCATTCGCTATGCTGCCAGCGGTACGGTACTCAACCCAGGCTGGCGTTTCGCCTGGCACAGCACGGATTGGCCGGCCGGCGTACCGGCAACGAAAGCACAACGTAGCCAGCGCCCGCTCGACATCACCCCTGCCAGCAGTCAGGCCGTCACTCAATGTGCCACAGAATGGCACGACGAATGAGTCATGCCATGTTTTCATGGCGCCCCCTTTGATGATCGTCAATGGGCAATCGGCTTGACTTGGCTGCCAATGGACAAGTCATGCCAAGTGGGTTATACATGACGGCTGGCATTTGATACTGCGTATTTATCCGTTTGACGTATTGCACCCTATCCTATCTATCCTTTAGTCCCCGGAGTCAAGCATGAGTCTGCCAATGGCAAAAGAACAGGAAAAAGTCCGCCTGGTGTTGCATAAGCAGGATGTCCCCGCCACCTTCAAAATCAATATGAAGTTGTTTGCGGATGTCAGCGGATCTTTCAAGGATGAATTCACCAAGAAGCTGCCCAAGGGCGGTTATGTTGTCGATCCATTCTTTACCGCAGCCCTGGCCATTGCAGGTGAAATCGACCCGGATCGCAATATTCAGATCATCGGGTTCTCCGACCGAGCAAAAGACACAGGCGATTATTCGCTCAACCACGCGGAGAACATTCGTGAAGAATTTTTGCGCCGGGCGGATTCAATTCTGTGGGGCTCCACCGATTATGGTACGGCGTTGGAGACGCTGCTGAAGAGCGACAGCATGGTCAAGAAGACTGGCAGCCTGTTGAAGAACCTGTTCAGTTTCGGCAAAAAGAAACCGGAAGCCGCGCCGGCCAAGAAAGAGGCGTTTCTGGTGTTGTTCGTTTCCGACGGCGAAGACATGGGCTCAGAAGACCACTTCATCTCGCAATTGAAGGAACTCTCCGCGATTGGTACCTTCGTAGTACTGATTGGCGCCAATTCGGACCGAAGCGTGAAATTCAAGTTGATGCAAAAAGCGGCTGAAGATGTCGAAGGATGTACCTTCCATCGCCTGACCGCCTTGGCCAGCTTGTCGACAGACCAATTGTATGAACATATTTTTGATGCGGAATTCAAACGCTGGTTTGAAAAACTACCAACCGAATATAAAGCTTGATGTGTCAACCAGGTGGCCCGGAGCAATGGCTACTCTGGTGTCACCCTGAACTTGTATTGATCGACGAAAAGGAACCCCGATGTTACCAATGACCAAAGGTGCCACCCTGCCCCTGACCAAAAACGCGGCCCCATTGAAAGAGGTCCGTTTGGAGCTGTCGTGGTCACCCCCAAAAAATACCAGCCGTGGCAGCTATGACCTGGATGCCAGTGCTTTCCCGCTGAACAGTACCGGCGGTGGCCCACTGGGTACCATTGCCGATGTCGGGCACATTTGCTATTGGGGTCAGCAAAAGACCCCATCCATGGAACACCTGGCTGGCGATGATCGGACTGGTGATGGTGACGAGCCGGATGAAGTCATCCTGATCCGCTTCAATACCATCCCTGCCAATTGCGATCTGATTGCCATTGTCGGCACCATCGACAAAGCCATTGCACGTGGCCAGTCGTTTGCCGAGGTAAACGATGCCACCATGCAGATCTTCAACAACGAAACCAACGAACTGCTGGCAGAAGCCCGTTTGGCGTCGATGGACGCTGGCTCGACCGGCTGCCTGTTCGCCAGCATCCGCAAAGCCAACAATGTGTGGACAGTTGAAAATGTCAGCCAAGGTTACCCAGGCAAAGAGTTGCCGGACTTCTTCCAGTTGTTCGGTTATCAAGGCTGATGATGTCGGATTATCGCGACCTGTTTGGCAAGCCTGACGACAAGCCACAGATGCGCGATCTGTTTGGGGCGCAGCCCGCTGCGCCCAACAATGTGGTGCCGGTGCCGACACAAGCACCGGCAGCTGTGAAGGATCTGTTTGCTGGTGTTCCCGCCCTAGTACCGACTCCCCAGGTCGATCTGGGCATGAACCTGCCGTCAACGAACTCGATCACCACGCCGCCGCCCACGTCGATTGCCACACCTGAAGGTGTCAATCTGCGTTATGCCGAACTGGTTCGCGAAAACGAAGTACTGATGCACCGGGTGATTGATCTGACGCAATCCGTCAAGCATCGCGAGAACCAGCTCAGCAATCTGTTGAACAACGCTAAACGGCAAGCCGATGAACTGCAGGCTGTCATCAACCCGAAACGCTCATTACTTGGGCGCAAACCGGCGGTAGACAAGGCGCGTGCACACGCGCTGGTGGATGAGCTGCAGGGCTTCATGCGCAGCGAGCTGAAAACGGACGTGTTCCTGCAAAATGACATGGACGAATTGCTGCGCCAAACCGATTACCTTGACCGCCTGGCCCGGGTACTGAAAACCGATGGCCAAGCCGTGCTGGATAGCAACGATGATCTGCTTGCGCGGATTCTGACCCAGTCGCAGATCCTATCATTGCAGGCCGTATCCACACGCCAACTGATTGAACAACTGGAACGACAATTGCGCGATATCGACGACTGGCGAGCCAATTTTCTTTCCTTGCTGGTGGTCGACATCCAGCAACGCCTTTGAGGACTACCATGACGCAATACAAAGACCTGTTCGGTGGCGGCACGCCAGCGCCGCGCCCGACCACCACGGCCCCCCAGCCCACTGTCGCCACACCGATTCATACCCCACAGCCAGCCAATCTGGTGCCGACCATTGATCTGGGCATGCAGGCTCCGGTTACCGCAGTGGCGCCTGCCGTTGACAATGCGCTGGTCGCGCAGATCCGTCAGATCAGCAGTGACCGTCTGGAAGAAATTGGCGGTCGTCAGACCCAGCAACTGGTTGGGTTGTCTGAACAACTGTTGGCCAAGACCCGGGCCACCGATACCGGAGAATTTGGCCGTGGGATGAATGACATCCTGCGTTTGATGAGCACCGTGCAATATGACCAATTGGGTGAACCCAGCGGTGTCAGCGGTTTGATCAACAAGGTGAAACGCACCTTCAAAGTAGCGAAGGTGGACGTGGTACAGGCTTTTGACAGCGCCAAAGGCCAAATCGACAAGATCAGCAACGACATGCGTAGCCGCCTGCGGGTCATGGACAGCGACAACCAGTGGCTGATCAATGCATACAACGCCAATCTGGTCGACATGCAATCGCTGGAACAGATTCTGCCGGCCGTCCAGATTGTGCTGGAAGAAGAACAGCAAAAATTGGCCGCAATGGACCCCAGCGATCCGATGAAAATTGCCGAGCAACGGCAGCGGGTGGATCGCCTGAATCGTCGTGCGGAAACCATCGCGCTACAAATTCATCAAGCCAAGTTGCGTGCCTTCCAGATCAAAGGCCTGGAAGATGCCAATAAAGGCATTACAGATGATTTCCGTTCATTGCTGGAAAACGCCATCCCTGCCTGGGGCACCGACATCAGCATGGGGTTGCTCAGCCTGCGCCAGAAAGCCAACATTGAGATCAGCAATCGGGTCAAGGATCAGATCCAGACGTCGATGAAACGGGCGGCCGATCAGATTCACGATAATGTGATCAATTCCGAAAAGGCCTTGCAACGCCAAGCAGTGGACGTCAACACGCTACAACACGTGCAGGACAAGACCATCGACATGATTCGTCAAAAAGTCCAACTGGCAGAGCAACGCAGCCAGCAACGGGCACAAACCATGCAGGAACTGGCTCGCATGGATACCGAACTGAAGCAATCCCTCACGACCAAATAGCCCACCTGCCAGCCCACCCGGGCTGGCACTTCTTTGAAGTACCGAACCTTAACCGGTGCTGCCACCACTGCAACCCCTCTAAATCATTCTCAGGAACAAATTTATGGATTTTCAGCGCTACAACAATGGCGTCTTTACACTCCAGCCCTTCTTTTCCCCCTCTTGCTGTGAGGCTATGATTGCCCAAGCTGAAACCATGGGCTTCGAGGCGGCCGCCATCAACACACGCGAAGGCCCACGTCGAGTAGAAGATGTGCGCAACAACGACCGAGTGATTTTTGATGATCACGACTTAGCTGCCGACCTGTTTTCAACCTTGCAACCCCATTTGATGACGGTGATGGGTAGCCGTGTGTTGGTTGGGCTGAACGAACGCTTCCGTTTCTATCGTTATACCCCAGGACAAAAGTTCGATTGGCATGAAGATGGCCCCTATGTCAGAGCCAACAACGAGCGCAGTCTGCTCACCTTGTTGATCTACTTGAACGACGGTTACGGCGGCGGGGAGACGAAATTTGAATGGATGGATATCAAAGGACAATGCGGGATGGCCTTGGTATTTCACCATGGGCTGGTTCACTGCGGTGCTGCCGTTACCGAGGGGGTAAAGTATGTACTGCGAACAGATGTGATGTATGGTGCGCTGGGCTCAGCTTACTACTGAACGTCATGCAGAATCTGAAGTAACCCGAATCGGCGCTCGAGACCAATACAGGCACCCTATCAAGGCAAGATGATCCAATCTCGCGTCAACGGCTTGAACAAGCATCTATCCACCAGATCCAGTCGCCAGATAGTCAAGGCATTGATTCAGCTGGACTAATGAACAGTTCCGCCATCACACCTTCCAATACACAGCCGTATTCACCCAATGCTGTATCAGGTTGAATCGATGACCTTTGTCGAGCGGGCCTTGGCGACTGGTGATCGATACGTGATGAAACGCCTTGAAAATCACACCATGATATGGGTTTGAATCGCACCGCACGGCTATTTCATTGTTACAATAACAGTTTTTCGCCGAGGCCTACCCCGTTTCGGCGTGTTGCAACACACTTGTCAGGAAACGCGCTGTAAACCATCGCAATACGCATGTCAGAACACACCCCCGCCC
>NZ_SCOH01000080.1 GCF_005503445.1 Chitinivorax sp. B
TGCTGGAGAGCTTGGTGTTAAAGCACGCTGCCGACCGTTTCAGTCGGCAGACTGGCGGCCCAAAAAAACAAGCCCGGCTAAGCCGGGCAAGGGGGATGACCTTATCTCAAGTTCGCTAACGGGCGCTGATCCAGTCTGATCGGCTCACCCTGAAGCACCGGGCCTTAGCCGACCACGACCAGCCGCATAAGGAAGCCGGCGACAGATCAATCACTCTAATCCCACGGATGGCTAGCGGATAGGGTAAAGAGTGCACCCATCTTTAAGAAATACTTTTAACTTAACATCAATCAAACCCATGTCAATTGGCTTATCCATTTTCCAGTAGACAGAAATACTCTTCTTTTTCTCATCAAGTCCATACCGATCAACCTGAACATGAGCAATACTATCAATGTAAATACTCTCACTGAGCGCATTCCCCATAGAAATTGAGATGCATGTCAAATTTATAACATTAGTATGTTTATTTGACATATCAAAATACAATGAGCCATATATCAGAGATTTATTTACATTACCTTCACTATATGGCGCTGATCTGCTTACTTTAACGGCAATGCCGCCCACCGTTGAAGATACCTCCGCCGGTGAATTTTTTTCGCCACTACAACCAGTCGCCACCAAACAAATTCCAAGTAAAATTTTAAGGCACTTCTTCATTTAGAAATACCTCCACTAGATGGCTTTGATGCCTTTTCTGGCGGGGGTGGCAGTTGCTTAACCCATGAGTTCGGTTTAACCGTAAATGATGGATTTGGTAAATTAATACCTGCGCACTTCATTACATCCACGACTGAATCAGTGCAATTATTGCTATATAAGTTATACTTCTTTTTGCCACTATTATGTTGTGCTTGCGAGACAATAGCGCAATTTGCAATGTTCCCATCGCTCTCTTTCGGAGAAGGATATATCAGTGCATTAGGAGGTGGAGCCGTCACCGGAGTAATACTTACCCCTGCGGGTGCGTCTAAGCCCGCAGCAAAACCCGCATTACCACCTGACGCTACATCACCGGCTGCCCCTTGGTTATATTCATACCAACCACCTTGTTTATCTTGAAAATAAAGTGTTGTATGTCCGTTGCCCGCAGCGGCTGCAGGATCTACGCTAAACCCATAATCAAGCCCATACGGATCAATCCAACGCGTTGGGTTCCCTCCAGCATATCCAAAGGTATTCAACCCACCACCGAGCCCAATCGGATCACTCTGAACATACCGCCCCGTCTCCGGATTATAAGTCCGATACCAATTATGACTGAGCTTGATGCTGTTGTCCCAATACTGCCCCGGGAAGCGCAGGTTATACACGAACTGGCTGCCGTTCTTGTCCGCATCCTGATCCGGTAGGGTGTTGCCGAAGGCTTCGCTTTCCCAGCGCCAGGTCAGGCGTTTGTTGAACGCGTCGTAGATGGCGCGTGGCGTGTTGAGGTGGTCGGCGTAGACGTGGTAGATCAGCGGTTTGCTGGGGTCGCTGCTGTTGGGGCGCACCACCGCAATCGGCGTGTCGCCCAGCCAGATATGATCCTGGGTCGGGTTTTGCGTGGCCGGGTCGGCGTGTTCTGCCAGCAGGTGGCCGGCTTCGTCGTAGACGAACTGGATCGGTTTGCTGTTGGCGGTCTTGAGTGCCAGTTGTCCTTGCGCGTTGTAGAAGAAGCTGGTGAAGCTCTGGCCGTTCTTCAGGGCGATGCAGGGGCAACCGACGAAACCACCAAGGCGGTAGCGGAGAGCTTGATTTCAAAGCACACTGCCGACCGTTTCAGGGGGGATGACCTTATCTCAAATCCGCTAACGGGTGATGATCCAGCCTGATCGGTTCACCCTGGAGAACCGAGCCTGAGCCGACCGTGACCAGCCGCACAAGGCGGCCGGCGACAGATCAATCACTCCGACCCCGTTGATTGCGGTCACCCTCGCTCAGTTGCGGTTCGCTTCGCTCGTTGTGATCAGCTCGCGACGGGACTTTCACCCGCAGGAGTGCGCCCATGCTGGGCGCACAAAGCAAGCCCGGCTAGGCCGGGCAAGGGGGATGACCCTATCTCAAGTCCGCTAACGGGCCCTGAACCAGCCTGATCGGTTCACCCTGAAGGACCAGGTCTGAACCGACCGCGACCAGCCGCAAAAGGCAGCTGGCGACAGATCAATGACTCTGACCCCATCGGTTATTTGCTGATTCCCTGCTCGTCAGCAGGCGTCGCCAGCAAATGCACATGGTTGGTCATCAGCACGAACGCGTGAATCGCGACCTGATATTTGGTCGCCGCCTCTAGGAGAAACGACAGATAGGCTTTGTAGTCCGCTTCATCGTAAAAGCAGGCTTCTCGATTATTGCCACGCTGAATGACATGCTGGGCGCAACCGGGAAAGTAGAGGCGAGGTAAACGTGCCACGAGGGTTTCTCCTGACGTCACAGAGAAAGGCTAACACTCACAGCACACTAAATCAATCACTCTGACCCCATTGGTTTCTAAATCAATCACTCTGACCCCATTGGTTTTCAGTATTGATTCAGGACAACAATAGCCAATGCAAATATAAGTATAGGAGTTAACCAATCCCTAATAAATTTTGCACGCAGAGAGGTTTTAAACTCTAAAGCCCTATTGACCTTATTGCTTATCAATAAGATAACCAAACTCACTGGAAAGAAGAAAAATATATATCTGGCAAATTTATCCTGATCAATTTGCCAAATATATGTTCCAAAAATCAACAGAACAATAATAATTGATGCAGTTCGCGTCATACCATCACCATGGAATACACTGCTTCTGCTTGCAGGCCCGTGTACATTTTTCATATGCAAGATCGTTATACTTTTGCAGAGCTTGTGTCGCCGCATACGCTCCCGCTCCTGTCCCCAGCCCAGCAGCATCCCTAGCCTCCTTGGGAGCAAATTTCGTTCCCTGCCCTACCATCCCAGCAGCAGCTCCACCAAAGTAGGACATCCATTTCGCTGCAACTTTAAATCGCTCGCAAGTCTCTTGGCACGAATCTATTATGTTATCGGGCTGATTGTCACAGTATTCAAATCCGGACTCACCAATCTTTCCCTTTATACATTGCCCCTTTAGACCAGTAGGATCTATAAATAATGTTGGATTTCCTCCCACATACCCATATGTATTCAACCCACCGTTCAACCCAATCGGATCACTCTGCGGAAACCGCCCTGTGCTTGGATCATACTGCCGGAACCAATTATGACTCAGCTTGATGCCATTATCCCAATACTGCCCCGGGAAGCGCAGGTTGTACACGAACTGGCTGCCGTTCTTGTCGGCATCCTGATCCGGCAGGGTGTTGCCGAAGGCTTCGCTTTCCCAGCGCCAGGTCAGGCGTTTGTTGAACGCGTCGTAGATGGCGCGTGGGGTGTTGAGGTGGTCGGCGTAGACGTGGTAGATCAGCGGTTTGCTGGGGTCGCTGCTGTTGGGGCGCACCACCGCAATCGGGGTGTCGCCCAGCCAGAGGTGATCCTGGGTCGGGCTTTGCGTGGCCGGGTCGGCGTGTTCCGCCAGCAGGTGGCCGGCTTCGTCGTAGACGAACTGGATCGGTTTGCTGTTGGCGGTCTTGAGTGCCAGTTGCCCTTGGGCGTTGTAGAAGAAGCTGCTGACGCTCTGGCCGTTCTTCAGGGCGAAGCGGGGTGGCCGGCGTTATAAACCACCAAGGCGGTACTGGAGAGCTTGATTTCAAAGCACGCTGCCGACCACTTCAGTCGGCAGGCCGGCGGCAAAAAAAGCAAGCCCGGCTAGGCCGGGCAAGGGGGATGACCTTATCTCAAGTCCGCTAACGGGCCCTGAACCAGCCTGATCGGTTCACCCTGAAGGACCGGGTCTGAACCGACCGCGACCAGCCGTGCAAGGCGGCTGGCGACAGATCAGTTACTCTGGTCCCATTGATTTCAGATGTTCTTTCGCTTGCCAACACCCAAGCTCGGCCGCTCGATTCATCATCTCTTTTGCGCGTAAAGCTGATTCCGCTGTGCTGGGATCGACCTCTAGGAACAAGGCCGAGTAGTAAAGCGCCATAGGCCATTCCGACTTGGCGGCTTCATTTAACCAGTACAGTTCTAACTCAGCGTCAGCGTTTTGCCCACAGTCCCCGTGTGCGTAAATTAGCGATAAGTGAAACTGCGCCTCACCCCAGCCTGCTTTCGCTAGTTCAAGAAATAGCAAGAACGCACGAGCATTATCAATAGCGACACCGTCGCCAAACTGTAATACATAGGCCAGTTTGAGCTGATAGGCGGGAAGGCCGTTGGCAGCCTTCTTTTCAATACTTTGAACGTACTGTCTCTTGTAGCGAACCGCCTGAAGCTCATCTTTCTCCGTGCCATCCCCATCTCGGTAAATTAATGACAAGTAGAGGAAAGCCTCTTCGTAATCATGTTGGGCAAGTGCCAGAAACTGCGGAATTGCGACCTCCATATTGTCGTTTTCATAATTCTGGATTGCCGAATGAAGCAATTCCGCAGGAGTACACGTATCCTGGCGAATGGCGCTATCTATCGGTGTATTATTCACATACTTCATCAAGCTGATTCCCGACGTCAGCACCGCACGTCTCTTCATAGCTATTTGACATGAGAGCGCCAAAGATCATGCCGAAAGTAGTCAAATATCGTGCTTTAATTTTCGGCAGTCGGTCAGGGCGATGATGGAAAACCTCTCTCGCAGCTTTTCTAAGGTATTTCTGCTCGTTTTCACTTAAGCTCTTGCAAACCTTCAGCTCCTTCTTTGTGAAATTTCCTTCAGGATCCAATGGTTGGTTATTCGTAACATCCCATCGCTTGTTAGGATCGTCATTTACATGAACATGGTATGCAGTCCTGCCGTCCACTTGAGTGGTGTGTTCACCATAATTTGTGCCACCTTTAGGCATGGGGTTTCCGTGAAATTCAACGCCATCCTTCTTATAGATGACTTCGAGCCCTAAAGGATCCATTAACGCAACGGGATTTCCAGCCACGTACCCAAACGTATTCAACCCACCCATCAACCCAATCGGATCACTCTGAACATACCGCCCCGTCTCCGGATTATAGGTCCGATACCAGTTATGACTCAGCTTGATGCCGTTATCCCAATACTGCCCCGGGAAGCGCAGATTATAGACAAACTGGCTGCCGTTCTTGTCGGCATCCTGATCCGACAACGCTGTTATGACGTCAAACGGCTCACGCTACGATGGCAGCTCGGCTCACGCCGTTTTAGCCTACGGCTGAAATGTGGCAAACCAGGGCACTTCGCTCCAAATCGTACGATATTTAATTCGGAACATGCTACGGTTGGAGCATGGCTCGCTACAGATTTTAGCAATTGCATTGAAATATTGAGGCGCCGAGTTTTTTCGTCATCTTCGTTATATGGCGTGATCGCTTACCGCAAATGATATCACGGTCGGCCACGCTAGGATTGTGACGGATAACTAATTTCGGGGCAGTGGGCCGGGAAGGGGAGTCCATACCATTAACAAAGCCTAAGCCAATAGAAAATTGGCAATCAAAGTTATTATTACCGATTTTCACATTAAATCCTAAAATCCAAGTCAAAGTCTAAATTGCAGATTGCAATAACCACACTCCAAAATTGCATATCTTCCATTTAATTCAGGATGACTCGGGCAGTTCTCTATTTTTAAAATAACCAACGCTAAATCTATAAAATCACATTGATCCCAATCAAAAAAATCAACAAACAATAACTCAGAATTAGGCGGGATGAATTTTTCATCATAATCCCAATAGCCATACCTAACGCCAATCTCTCTATTTATTAGTGCAGGCGTTGGATTTGAATTTGAGATCTCAACCATAATATTATAGGATTCTGATCCAAATTCAAAATCTATAATATTCCCACCTTCTGGCCTACTTAGAACCATGGAGTAAAATAACTCATTCTTAATTTTCACATAACTATCAACAATACCCCAATCTTTAGTTTCATTGTATCTAGGAAGCATAAAGCAATTCCAAATATGCCTTATACAATCCCTATACTCATTAACTCTAATCTTATTCATGATGAGTTCCTATGTCTTTGTCTCGACAGTGGGTGATGGTTCGTTAAATAATAAGAAGAGGGTGTTGTAATTATTAATCACCCTATTTATATCGACCTCCCTATTCATTTAATAGGGAGGCTCGAATGGTTATGTCATCAATAAAATATATTAAATTTTCCACATAGTGCTACTTCCATTTAATTCCATCTGGACTATCTAGCTTTTGCGGAATGCATTTACAATCCGGATCTTTTTCAACTTGATTGTACACAATTTTGTGCCAATGAAATCCTGTGGGTGAGCCATGACTATTAGCTCCATGATTTGCTTCTCGCCATGGGGCTTGACCAGGAGGACAAGGATTGCAATTCCCATTGCAATCCCTACCAGGCTTAACATGAGGTAGCGTGGGGTGATAATTTCCTCTAGCCTCTACTGGGTCAGGCCGAGCCAAAGGCCCTCCATTTGTACCATTCTGATTGGGCAATACCTGATTCTGCCACCACCAAGTTGCTGCACCAGCAACAGCCATGTCGGCCATCGCAGTCGCTGCCCCCCAACCAAATGCAGCCACAAAAATGAAGCGCCCATCCGGGTCATACTGCGTAGTTGGATTGCCACGGACATACCCATAAGTATTCAACCCACCACCGAGCCCAATCGGATCACTCTGAACATACCGCCCGGTTTCCGGATTATAGGTCCGATACCAGTTATGACTCAGCTTGATGCCGTTATCCCAATACTGCCCCGGGAAGCGCAGGTTGTACACGAACTGGCTGCCGTTCTTGTCCGCATCTTGATCCGGCAGGGTGTTGCCGAAGGCTTCGCTTTCCCAACGCCAGGTCAGGCGTTTGTTGAACGCGTCGTAGATCGCGCGCGGGGTGTTGAGGTGGTCGGCGTAGACGTGGTAGATCAGCGGTTTGCTGGCATCGCTGCTGTTGGGGCGCACCACCGCGATCGGGGTATCGCCCAGCCAGATATGATCCTGGGTCGGGCTTTGCGTGGCGGGGTCGGCATGTTCCGCCAGCAGGTGGCCGGCTTCGTCGTAGACGAACTGGATCGGTTTGCCATAGCTGGTCTTGATCGCCAGTTGCCCTTGCGCGTTGTAGAAGAAGCTGGTGAAGCTCTGGCCGTTCTTCAGGGCGTTGCGCAAACGGCCGGCGTTGTCGTAGCTGAAGGCGATGGCGCCATCGCTGGTCTGGTTGCCGCTGGCGTCCAGGGTATAAGTCTTGGCGTTGCTGCCGCTCTGCTGCAGCAGGCGGTTGCTGGCCGGGTCGATACTGTAGCGGGTGGCGGTGGTGTTGACCTGGCTTTGGGTGCGGTTGCCGTTAGCGTCGTATTGGTATTGCTCGGTGACGGTGCCGCGGGTGGTCTGGTTCAGCCGGTCCAGTGTGTCGTAGTCGTAGCTTTGGTTGAGTTGGCTGGCTTGGTTGTCGATCTGCGCGGTCAGCTGGTTGGCGGCGTTCCAAGTGTAGCTTTTGCTGTACAGGCTGCCGTGTTGCAACAGGTCGAGTTGCCCGTCCAGGTTGGTGTGGCGGTTGTGGGTGTTGCCACCGGCCCAGCTCCAGCTCTTGATGCCGCCGAATGGTTGGTACTGGATGTTGCTGATTAAGGCTTGGCCATTCAGCAGCACGCTGCTGACCCGGCCGTTACGGTCGTAGCTGTAGCTGACCTTGAGGCCGCTCGGGTAGGTGAGTTGGCTCAGTTGGCCTTGCGCGTTCCAGCTGTAGCCGACGTCGCGCTGGCCGGCGTCGCCGCCGACCCCGCCAATGGGGGTGAAGCTGACGGTTTTGCCGCTCAAGCGGCCCTGCGGGTCGTAACGGTAGCGGGTGGTGCCGGCCGGGTCGCTGATGCTGGCCAGCCGGCCTTTGCCGTTGGTAGCGGTGTCCCAGGTGAAGGTGTGGGTCTGGTCGCCGAAGGCCAGGCGGGTGACGCGGCCCAGCGCGTCGTAGCTGCGGGTTTCGGTCTGGCTGCGGGCGTCGGTCTTGGTCTTGAGTTGGCCGGCAGCGTCGTAGGTGTAGAGGGTGGTGCCGGTATCCGGGCTGAGCTGTTGCAGCAGTTCGCCCAGGCCATTGTAGTTGTAGCGGGTGGTGTGGCCGAGTGGGTCTTTGACGGTGACCAGGTTGTCCAGTGCGTCGTAGCTGAATTCAGTGACCAGCACCCCACCGGCCTTGGCCGGATCCGGGGTTTCCAGCTTCACCAAGCGATTAAAGCTGTCGTAGCGGTATTGGGTGGTGCGGTTCAGCGCATCGGTGACGCTGGTGCGGTTGCCGATGGCGTCGTAGGTGTAGCTGGCGACAACTTCAGCCTTGGCGTTCTTGACCTTGGCCAGGCGGCCCAGGGTATCGTATTCGTAGGATTCATCCAACACCACGGCGGCGGAGGCCAGTGCGCTGGTGACCATCAGCAGCAGCGGCCACTGACGGAAGCAAGACAAGGTTGATTTGCGTTTCATCATGTACATCTTTATTGGTTATTTCGTCGGGTTTAACTGGCGCTTCGATCAATCTGCGACAGTGGCTGGCTGCTGAGGCGGGCCTGTTCGATCTGCTCCAGGGCACTGGTCAACGTCCCCTGGGCATCGAATACCTGCTTGCGCAGCTGATTGCCCATCGCATCCAGCTCGTAGTGGATGCGGTTGCCCAGGCTGTCCTGGATGTCGGTCAGGCGATGCGCGGCGTCGTAGGTGTAGCTGACGGTGCGCTGATCGGGGAAGGTGACCTTGGTCAGTTGGCCGACGCCGTCGTAGTCGTACTGGGTCCGTTCCTTGCCGACGGTGCGGGAGGCCAGCCAGCCACGCGGGGTGTAGCTGAAGGTGGTGACCACGCCATTGGGGTCTTTCATGGCCAATAGTCGACCGGCGGCATCGTACTGGGTGAACTGGGTCACTTGCTGCAACGGGTTGGTGAGCTTGCTCAAGTTGCCTTGCGCATCGTAGTCGTAGCGGGTGACTTGGCCGTTCGGGTCGGTGGCGGTCTTGACCAGCCCGAAGTTACCGTAGCTCCACGACCAGACGCGGCTCTTGCCGGGTTTGTTGGCGGCATCCAGCTCGGT
>NZ_SCOH01000081.1 GCF_005503445.1 Chitinivorax sp. B
CACCACGTCCATCAGGTTGTGGCGAATGTTGATCGGGGTACGTGGGTCGGGCAGATCGGCGAGGTGGGTGAATAGGACCATGGCCAAGGTTGACGGTGAAGGATTGGGGTTCGTAGCTTACCGGACTGGGCACCAGGTTGCTTGATGAGGTGCACTGTCGCACCTGGATTTATGCCGTTGGCAAGTTCGATCCCGCCCTGGGGTGAATCCTGATTGGAAGCATGGTGGAACAGGCTCCACCACGGCACACAATGAGATTCTTGGTATAATTGATTCGTCTAATAATTTTGACACCTTTAAGAGGCGACTTAATAACTGGGCAAACTATCGACTGAAGAATGGTGTTAATGACCTTCCGAAAGGCTTGAAGTCAGGTTCAAGCTGCTAGGATAACTCGTGGGAGTAAACATAATGTTTGAAAAAGACGGAGTTGTATCGGCATGGATTGGAAATTTCTCTAATGAGGATGAATTGTTTAGTCATGTTCAAAAGATATATGATCAAGATGGAAATTCATCTAGTGATTTTCTGAGTGATTTTAAATTGGGTTGGTATGATGAAGATTTCTCGGAGGCAAATTTCATTGATCTGCAAGATTTGAGAAATTCTCTGGCGGCACATTCATACAGTGATTCTTTTTTGAGCTCGTTGATGTCCGACTTGGCGGGTAAGGATTCTTTTAATTCAATTTATTTGATATACGACATCGATGCATCGGCTCTGTCATCTGTGGCAGGAAGGATGAAATTCTTGGGAGTCTATGGCTATACCAAATGATTATTAGGTTGGTTTGCAAGAAATTAGATAGTAATAAAGAGATACTTTAAATTTTAATGTAAGACTGGAAACCTTTTTTCAGGGCGTAAAGCTTTGGCATTGCTTCTGCCAGGATATTCTGGTGATACTGTTAGTCTGGATCCCGCCCTGCCCTGATGGCTATACCAAATGATTTTTAGGTCGGTTTGCAAAAATATAGATGGAAATAAAGAGATACTATAAATTTCAATGTAAGGCAGGAAACCTGTTTTCAAGGTGTAAAGCTTTGACAGTGCTTCTGCCAGGATGTCCTGATAATACTGTTAATCTGGATAGCGGCCTATAAAACAGCTACACCACCCTGCGGTTGGTGTGCGACGCCGACGACCGGCTGCTGCTGGCCGAACATACCCAACGCGACACCCGCACCACCACCCGTTTCGATTACGACGTACTGGGGCGGCGCATCGGCAAGCAGGTCAGCAGCCAGTCGCGTTATGGCAATGACCCGGCCAAAGCGCACAGCCACACCCGCTTCGTCTGGCAAGGGCTGCGACTGCTGCAGGAACTGCACGACCCGGTCGGCACCCAGGCACCTGCTGAAGCTGGCCGGCAGGTACGCACCTATCTCTATGAAACCGAACAGGTCTGCGCCCCGCTGGCACGGATCGATCAATGGCAGGACGGCCACGGGGAGGTCCAGTCCAGTCCAGCCAGCTATACTACTTCCACACCGACCAGATCGGCACCCCGCGGGAAGTCACTGACCAAGCCGGATAACTGGTCTGGGCCGGGTGCTTACTTCAGGGCAGCTTCTTAGTTCAATACACAAGCTGATCTCGCCAATCTAGTCGCATTGATGATGTTGTGATTTTTATTTGAAACTGCTCGCGTGGGCCCATGCTTGCAGACCACAGATACAGCCAATCATTGGCCCAGCCACCATTCCAGGCAGTCATGTAATAGTCGGCTGCATGTGCCCAATCCCTGAATGCAACAATGTCTCCATCCTGCAGGCAGTCTGTCGGGCGGCTCAAGTTGAGCAAGCGTAGTTCCGGATCGGCATTGAGTGGACCCTGCTTGGTGTAGTAGGCATATTGGTATGAACCTGCTAGACCATACCAAGTCCAGAAGTGGCCGGGCAGATCTGCTCGTTCTACTCGTACATATTCACCAGACTGAATGCAGCCGTTGTCACGCATTGCAAAGTTGTTGGATAAATTGAAGCGAGTCCGGCTGTTATCTTGTTTGCCGTCGGCCTTCAGCCAGCCATCCGCTTGTGTTGCTGCTTGCATGAAGTGATTGTTACCCAGATTTTTAAACGTTACTGCGCGATAGCTACCTGCCTGGTCAGCATAGGAATGGGTTGGGGTGTGGTTGTCTGCACGGGCAAAAGCCATGACCGGGTAGTGGTCTGACAGATCGGTATAGGTATAGGTTCGGCCATTACCTGCTGCTTGTACACGCCACTGTGGTGAGGCCGGATCAATCGCCAGATTATGCCAAAAGCTGGGTTGACGATGGTTGCGTTCTACAAACACATAATCCAGGTATTCGACGGGATCGCCAGATCGCGCACCATAGCGTTCTAGCGCAAGGCCGTTGCCAACGGTGTCAAATGTATGGGGCACACCCACATAATGTGGGTCATGCGCATTCAAGGTACGAAGCATGGTTTGATACTCGTTACTATTGGCCTTGTTGACATTCATATCTCCGGCAATCAGCACCATCTCTGTGCTGGGGATGCGTCGGGCTTTGATCCAATCGGCAATTTCTTTGAATTGTGCTTGGCGCACGGCTGCATGACCATCACGGCCGCCGCACCCCCAGCTGCTTTCAGATTGTGCATGTGTGCCAATGATATGGTAGTACTGGCCATTGGCGTTCAGTTTGGCATAGGCAAAGCCTTTCAGGGATGGGTAGTCATCACCGCAACCAATTGTGCGAAACAGGTATTGCACTTTTTCCACAATCGGCCATTTGCTGGCAATGGCAACACCACCGTCTTCAATGGCTGTATCACGCCATCCACCTTCTGTACTGCTCCAGCCAGACCGGCTACGTCCGATGACTGGTGTGTGATATGGGAAGCGCTGAGATAGGCGGTTTAGCAGGTCTTCGCTGGTCGTGTTGTCAAACAGCTCCTGTAGTACCACGACATCCTGATGTTGTAAAAATGCGGCATCCGCAATCTGTTGTGCCCGGGTAACTTGCCCATAGTTAGGGTAGGCGGAGCGGGGTAGTAGCATGGCGTTGTAGGTGGTCAGTTTCAAATCGTCCGGATAAGCCGCCAGTGTCGTATTGGCAACGTACAGCATGGTCAGTATCAAACCGATTCTGCATGTATTCACGGTGTTCTTCCTTGGGGATGTATTTGTTGTCATTGGCAAAATGCCGACCTTTTTATATCGAGTTTTTATTCTAGGTCGGAAAAATCGAATGTTAACGATGTTTTGTTAAAATGCAGCGTTGATAAAATATCAGTTCGTATGTGCTGTAATCGGCGCTGGATCTGATTGTAATGTGGTGCCCATCATTGGCATGTCACATGAGTTACTTAACATGGTGTGCAATCGAACGAAGGAATGTGAGCGGGGCAGTTGACCCGCGCTTCCATCTGCATATGCAGCCAGAACGTTATGTTGTCCCGCCAAGTAGTCTCAGGGCGAATGCATCAGGGAATGGTCTCCAGAGCGTTTTAGAGAAAAAGAGGAAGAGTGAGTATGTTCAACGTACGCCTGACGGCGCTTTCGCTGGCCTTGATGGCCAGTCTGACTGGCTGTAACACCACCAATGGGTCAAGTGATCCGGTGGATGTCAAAATTATTGCCTTCAACGATTTTCACGGTAATTTGAAATCGCCGGGTACCGTCACTGTTGCAGATCCTGCCGATGTCAGCAAAACCATCAAAGTACCAGCAGGGGGGGCAGAGGCTCTTGCAACCTGGATCAGTAACTTAAAAGCCAAGAATCCGAACCATGTTGTGGTGACTGCGGGTGACTTGATCGGTGGTAGTCCACTGCTATCAGCACTATTCCATGATGAGCCAACCATCGAATCAATGAATATGATGGGGCTGGATTTTAATGCTGTCGGTAATCATGAGTTTGACGATGGCAAAGACGAATTGCTACGTATGCAAAATGGCGGCTGCCATCCGGTGGATGGTTGCCAGAGCGGGGTTCAGTTCACGGGTGCCAAGTTCAAGTTCCTGGCGGCCAACGTGGTTGACAGCAAGTCCAGCAAAACGCTGTTTCCGGCTTACCAGATTAAGACTTTCAACAATATTCCTGTTGCGTTCATCGGTATGACACTGAAAGGAACGCCAACCATCGTGACACCATCCGGTGTGGCTGGGCTGGATTTCAAGGACGAAGCTGAAACAGTCAACAAACTGGTGCCGGAGCTAAAAGCCCAAGGGGTTGAAGCAATCGTGGTTCTGGTGCATGAAGGCGGCATGCAAACTGGCGATTACAATGAGTGTAAAGGTATCGCTGGTCCAATCGTTGATATTGTCAACAAGTTCGACAAAGCAGTGGATATTGTGGTGACCGGCCACACTCACCAAGCTTACAACTGCAATATCAACGGCAAGCTGGTTACCAGTGCTATGTCTTTCGGTCGTTTATTGACTGAAATCGACATCAAACTTGATCCACATAGTCGAGACATTACAGAAATGAAGGCCGCCAATCTTATCGTGAAGACGGACGTAGCCAAGAATGCCCAACAGACCTCGCTGATTGATCGTATTGCTGCTTTGGTCAAGCCGCTTGAAAATCGTGTCATTGGTATGGCAACTGCCAAATTGGATAACACGGCCAATGTAGCTGGAGAGTCGTCGCTGGGTGATGTCATTGCTGATTCGCAACTGGATGCGACCATGGATGGAAAGCTGGGTGGAGCACAAATTGCATTTATGAACCCGGGTGGTATCCGTACTGCCATTACACCGGATGCGTCAGGTAACGTTACTTATGGTCAGTTGTTCACAACCCAACCGTTCGGAAACAATCTGGTGACCATGACGGTGAAGGGTAGTGAGATCAAGGAATTGTTGGAGCAGCAATGGAAGGGCGGCAACCAGGTGGTTCCGAAAGTGTTACAGGTGTCGTCGGGATTTACCTATACCTGGGATGCCAATAAGCCATTGGGCGAGCGTGTTGAAGCAACCAACATCAAGCTGAACGGGGTGATGATTGACCCCGCTGGAAGTTATCGAATCACTGTCAATAACTTCTTGTCTACTGGCGGGGATAATTTTACCGTGCTGAATAATGGGACCAATCGACTTGGCGGCGTGGTAGATCTGGATGCGCTGGAAAGCTATTTCAAGTCACATGTGCCCGTTGCACCTGGGAAACAAAATCGCATCAGTCGCTTGAACTGATCGTATTGTATGACTATTGAAGAGCCGGGCTTCGCCCGGCTTTTCTGTTTCTACCCACCGATGTTGGTATAAGTTCTTTTGACTATTGGGTTTATGCTAATGAAAAGAAACATTTTTTCGACCGAAATTGGGTAAATCTGCGACAATACACGGCTTAATCCTGCATTTGACGTACTCGATGACCACCGTTCTAGCACCAGCCAAGCCGATTTTTTCCTACCCGATCAATATCCAAAAGCGCAAACCTGCACCTTTTCTGCCGATGACCAAGGCTGAGATGGACAAATTGGGGTGGGATGCTTGTGACATTATTATTGTTACGGGTGATGCGTACATTGATCACCCCAGCTTTGGGATGGCCCTGATTGGTCGCCTGCTGGAATCACAGGGGTTTCGGGTTGGTATCATTTCGCAGCCAGATTGGCAATCGGCCGAGGCGTTTCGTGCGTTGGGCAAGCCCCGGCTGTTCTTTGGTGTGACTGCTGGTAATATGGATTCGATGATCAACCGTTACACGGCTGATCGCAAACCACGTTCTGATGACGCCTATACCCCCAATGCCGAAGGCAACAAACGGCCGGATCGTGCCTGTATGGTCTATGCTCAACGCTGTCGCGAGGCTTTTCCTGGTGTGGATGTCATGATTGGTGGCATCGAGGCATCACTGCGCCGCATTGCACAATACGACTATTGGAGCGATAAGGTTCGTCAGTCAGCGCTGATCTATTCCAAGGCGGACATCCTGTTATTTGGCAATGCTGAGCGGGCACTGGTTGAGATCGCCCATCGTGCAGCTGCTGGCGAGCGACTGGGTCAGATGCGCGATGTTCGCGGCACGGCCTTTATGGTATTGCACCGTTGGCTACCGGGTGATGACTGGTGTGAAATGGATTCGTCCACAGTTGACATGCCGGGCCGGGTCGATGCTCACCCCGATCCGTATGCAATGGAGCCTGCTGGCACGACAGCCCCTGTTGTGCCAGAGGGTGTGCGGCCTATCCGTATCGTATCTCGTGATGAACGTCTTGCTGCGCGCAAAGCACAGCGCGCAAAAACGGCCATCCGAATTCCATCCTATGAGGCGGTTGCACACGATCCGGTTCTGTACGCCCATGCCAGTCGTACCTTGCATCTGGAATCCAACCCCGGTAATGCCCGTGCTCTGGTTCAGATGCATGGTGAGCGTGATGTGTGGCTTAACCCTCCTCCGATCCCATTGACTACCGAAGAAATGGACTATATCTATGACCTTCAGTATGCGCGCAACCCACACCCAAGCTATGGCGATGCGCGTATTCCAGCATGGGACATGATCAAGTTCTCGATCAATATCATGCGTGGCTGTTTTGGTGGTTGTACTTTTTGCTCAATCACAGAGCACGAAGGCCGAATCATTCAAAGTCGTTCCGAAGAATCCATTCTGCACGAAATCGAGGAGATCCGGGATAAGACCAAAGGCTTCACCGGTCACATTACCGATCTTGGTGGGCCCACTGCAAATATGTATCGCTTGGCCTGTAAGGATCCAAAGATTGAATCCTCCTGTCGCCGACTCAGCTGTGTATACCCGGGGATTTGCGAAAATCTGAACACCGATCATGCTCCCCTTATCCAGCTTTATCGAAAGGCTCGTACCATGCCGGGTGTGAAGAAGGTCACGATCGGGTCCGGTTTGCGGTATGACTTGGCTGTCGAATCACCTGAGTACATCAAGGAACTGGTGACCCATCATGTCAGTGGTTACTTGAAGATAGCGCCAGAGCATACAGAAGAAGGCCCGCTGAGTAAGATGATGAAACCCGGCATTGGTGCTTTTGAGCGGTTCAAGGAGTTGTTTGACCGATTCTCGGCTCAGGCTGGCAAAAAGCAATACCTGATCCCGTACTTTATTGCTGCTCATCCTGGTACACGCGACGAAGACATGTTGAATCTGGCGCTGTGGCTCAAGAAGAACAATTTCAAACCTGATCAGGTGCAATCTTTTACCCCAACACCAATGGCGTTGGCTACTACGATGTGGCACACCGGGCGTAATCCATTGCGTAAAGTGGCACGTAGCTCCGAAAAGGTCGAAGTGATTCGGGATGGGCAACGTCGCAAACTGCATAAAGCATTCTTGCGCTACCATGATCCGGAGAATTGGCCCTTGTTACGCGAAGCATTAATCAATTTAGGACGTCGGGACTTGATTGGCAACGGCCCACAGCATCTAATCCCCGCCCCCAAAATTGGCGAGCGTCGTACACCAGTAAGCTATGGAAAGCAAGCATCGACCGGTCGCGCCAGGGTAACAGCACAGAAAGGCCCGCGATCGCAGTTTGTTAAACCACGGGGCAGCCGAACATAAAATCAGTAAGCGGGCGTTGGCCCGCTTCGCACTTACATACCACGACATCACATATGCATAACACACCTGAAGCCTCACCGTTGGGTAAAGCGGTTACCTACTTGAGCCACTACGCACCTGACCTGTTGCATCCCATCCCACGTGCCAGCAAGCGTGCGGAGATTGGTATTGATCAACACACACTACCATTTGGTGGAGAAGACCTCTGGAATGCGTATGAACTATCTTGGCTCAATGTACGTGGTAAGCCTGTCGTTGCAATTGGTACCTTTCGTGTTCCAGTAGATACACCCAATCTGATTGAGTCGAAGTCACTTAAGCTCTACTTGAATTCGTTTAACCAGACTCGGTTCGACACGATTGGTGATGTACAGGCCGCCATCGCACGAGATTTGAGCCAAGCCGCCGGTGGAAGTGTCAAGGTCGAGATTCATTCGTTGAATGAACAGCCGCAACGGACTTTTGTGATCCCGGAGGGCTGTTTGCTGGATGAACTCAATATTGATATTGATACTTACCAGCCAGATCCCGGTTTTCTGCAATGTAATCTACACACAACACCCGTTGCTGAAACGTTGTATTCCCATCTGCTCAAATCCAATTGCCTGGTAACAGGGCAGCCGGACTGGGGCATGGTTGTGATTCGCTACGTGGGACCGCCTATCAATCGGGAAGGATTGCTCCGCTATATTGTTTCATTCCGTGATCACAATGAATTTCACGAACAGTGTGTCGAACGCATTTTCATGGACATTACCCGTCAATGTCGGCCTAACCAGTTGACTGTTTGGGCACGTTATACCCGTCGAGGTGGGCTGGACATCAATCCATTTCGCAGTAGCCAGGTTGATGAATCATTCCCCAATTGGCATGAAGTCAGACAATAGTTGATAAAAGCCGGCGATTTCAGCCGTCTTTTTTGCTGAAGACGAGACCAAAGAGCAAGGCAGGGTGACGAGCTTGCAATCTTTGCTAAATGTGTGGTGTAGATGAATCAAGGGCTTACCAAGAGCTTTCAAAAAAGTTGCATGTAATGGTTGACGAGTAGGGGGAGGGTGAGTATAGTTCGGC
>NZ_SCOH01000082.1 GCF_005503445.1 Chitinivorax sp. B
ATCTCCGGGGTCAGCGGGATGTAGGCGGCCCCGGCTTTCAGGATGCCAAGGGTCACCACCGGCAGCAGGATGCTGCGGGTGACGCAGAAGGCCACGAACTGCTCGGCCTGGACGCCTTGTTGCAGCAGGTAGTGCGCCAGCCGGTTCGATTGTGCCTCCAGCTCGGCATGGCTGAGCTGCTGGTCTGCATCCACCACCGCAGGCAGGTCGGGATACTGGGCTGCCAGTCGCCCAAACCGCGCCGGCAGCAGTTCTGTCACCTCGACAATCGCTGCATCGCCGGCAAATCGGCTCAGTTGCTGGCGTTCGGACGCAGCCAGCAAGGGCAGCCGATCAACCGGGCTATCCGGTGCGGCAAGTGCCGCCTGCAATAGGCAAGCAAAACTTGCGTTCAGACGTACGATCGTATCGTGTTCGAACAGATCGGTGCTGTATTCCCATGCCAGATCGAGTGTGTCGTGCTCTTCATGAATATCCAGCGACAAATCGAACTGAGCGGTCGTGTGATGTGCTTCGACCGGCTCGATCCGTAACCCAGGTAGTTCGACTGCTGCGTCGGCATTGTTCTGTAACGACAGCATCACCTGGAACAGTGGCGAGTAAGCCAACGTGCGCTGTGGGCGCAAAGCTTCCACCAAACGATCGAATGGTAGTTGTTGATGGGCATAGGCTGCCAGCGTGGTCTGCTTGCACTGCGCCAATAATGCCGAAAAGCTTGGTTGCGTCGAAAAGTCAGCCCGCAATGCCAGGGTATTGACGAAGAAACCGATCAAATTGGCGATTTCCGGTTGTTCGCGATTCGCAATCGGTGTACCGATCACAATATCCGTCTCACCGCTGTACCGGGACAGCAACGCCGAGAACAACGCGAACAAGCCCATGAACAAGGTGGCGCCTTGCGCCTGGCAGGCAGCCCGCAATGCCAAAGTGGTCGCCCCATCAAGCTGAGCCCGGTACACGCGCCCGGCGAATTGCTGCTGTGGTGGTCGCGGATGGTCAAGCGGCAGGTTATGGACATCCGGGATGCCATTGAGCTGTTGCCGCCAGTAATCGAGCTGGGTGTCAAAGCGTCGCACCTGTTCGGGCTGACGCTGCCATTGCGCATAGTCGAGATACTGGATCTCCAGCAAGGGCAGCGATGGCGTCTCATCCACGGACAATGCGGCATAGGTCGAGCAGCATTCGTCAACCAGAATCGCACTTGACCAGCCATCCGAGGCAATGTGATGCAGTACCAGAACCAGCAGATACTGATCCGCAGCAGGCTGGATCAGCGTTACCCGCAACGGTGGTTCACAGCTCAGATCGAACGGCTGGGCAACTACCTGCTCTGCCACATCAGTGGCCTGATCCGGCCTGCCCTGCAAGTCGATTTGGTACAACAATGGGCACAGCGGGGGCAGCACCTGCTGCACGACATCATCCCCTTGACTGCGATAGACCGTACGCAAAATCTCGTGACGAGCCACCACATGGGCCAACGCCGTCTGCAGTAAATCGGTCCGGAGCTGGCCGGTCAGCCGCAGCAGGGTCGGCATGTGACATTGCGCACTACCATTCCCCAGCTGATCAACCATCCATAAGCGTTGTTGTGCGTAGGACAGCGGAAAGCTGTCTCCCTCGCGAGGCAGCGCGCTGATACGGTCCGGGCTGGCCGCCTGGGCACGGAAGTAGGCTTCCAGCTCATCACGCTGTTGACGCAAAGCCGCCAGCAACTCACTCCCCAGCTCATCCGGACGGGCGCCGATGTACAGGCGCCCTTCTTTCAGGCCGATGGGGATATTGCGTTTCACCAGTGTCTGCAATAGCTCAAGCGATTTCATAACCAGAAACCCTCGCTACTGTCTTCGATTTGTGCGGTAAGCTGTTGTGTCAGTGCTTTCGCCGCAAGGAGATCCCCAATGGCGGATGCCTGCTGATGGAGGCTGCTGTTTTCGAAAATCTTGTTCAAGTCGAATTCCATACTGAATGTTTGTCGTATCGCAATCACCAGCCGCAAGGCCAGCAACGAATGGCCGCCCAAGGCAAAGAAGTCGTCATGGCGACTGACGCGGTCAACACCAAGAAGGGGTTGCCAAATGGCCGCCAGCGTTGTCTCGACTTCGCCTTCCGGCGCCATGAATGCTTCGGTACGCATCGTGTCGAAATCAGGTGCGGGTAATGCCTTGCGATCAAGTTTGCCGTTGGCGGTGAGTGGTAACGACGGCAACACGATCAACGCAGAGGGCACCATGTACTCGGGCAACCGCTGGGCGAGCTGGGCCCGCCAGTCGATCCCTGATTCAGGCAGGTCGCCATGGAGCGTGACATAGGCCACCAGGCGTGGGTCCCCTCCCCGGTCGTCCCGTGCGACCACGACCACTTCCCGTACCAGCGGATGTAGCGCCAGCGCAGCCTCGATCTCGCCCAGCTCGATTCGCAATCCACGCAGCTTCACCTGGAAATCGTTACGGCCCAGATACTCGATGTTTCCATCCGGTAACCAGCGTCCCAGGTCACCTGTTCGATACATGCGAGCCGTGACATCGCTGACGAAGGGGTCTGTAATGAATCGTTCTGCAGTCAATTCGGCACGGTTCAGGTAGCCACGCGCCACCTGGATACCGGCGATATGAATCTCCCCTGCCACGCCCAGCGGGACAGGTTGTCCCTGTGGGTCCAGCAGATACATCCTGGTGTTGGCAATGGGTCGGCCAATTGGCACCTTGTCCGCGTACTCGCCTGAGATGCAGTGATACCAGGTGACATCAACTGCTGCCTCGGTGGGGCCATACAGATTGTGGAGTGCCACCTGTGGCCAGCAACCAAGGAACCGATCACGAAGCGAAGGCGGCAACGCTTCACCGCTGCAGAACACCTGCCGCAGGCTGGCATGCTGCTGATGCCCGTTCATGTTTAAATACGCTTGCATCATCGACGGCACAAAGTGCAAGGTGGTGATACCACGTTGATCAATCAGCTCTGCCAGATAGTCTGGCGATTTATGGCCATCTGGCCGAGCGATCACCAATTGCGCCCCAGCCAGCAACGGCCAGAAGAACTCCCAGACAGAAACATCGAAACCGAACGGTGTTTTTTGCAATACCCGATCATGCGCATCCAGCTGGAAAGTTGCCTGCATCCATTGCAAGCGATTGACGACACCACGATGTTCGTTCATCACCCCTTTAGGTTGCCCCGTCGAACCGGAGGTGTAGATCACGTAAGCCAGATGCCGCGCATCCAGACCGATTTCGATTGGTTGCAATGGTGTCGCCGGTGCGGTGGCGATCTCGTGCCAGTCTGTATCCAGCGCGATGCAAGGTATGGAAGAAATGGATACCAATCCTTGAAGCGATGACTGGGTGAGCAGGACAGCCGGCTCGGCGTTGTTGAGCATGTAGGCCAGACGATCCGCCGGATAGGACGGGTCCAGCGGAACATACGCCCCACCTGCCTTCAAGACGCCAAACAACCCCACCACCATCTCGATGCTGCGTTCGATCAGGATGGCAACCCGCTGATCTGGGCCGATACCCAGCTGCCGCAGATGATTTGCCAAGCGATTCGCCCGTTCATCCAGCTCGCGATAGGTCAGCAGTTCATCTTCAAAGACCAGCGCCACCGCGTCCGGTGTGCGCTGTACTTGGGCTTCGAACAGTTGATGGACCAACAGGGATGGCGGGTAGTCGGCAACAGTCTGGTTAAAGCTTTGTGTCACCAGTTCCTGTTCCGGCACCGGTAGCACATTGAGTTGCAGGACTGGTGTGTCCGGCGCAGTGGTGAGTGCTTCGAGCAATGATTGCAGGGCTGTTTCCACATAACCCAGCATGCGCTGTGGCTCGATCTGGTGCGCACATTGTGCAGTTAGATCAAACGCATCGCCCATGTCGTCGACAAACAAGGCAAACGGGTAGTTGGTCCATTCGGTATGCTCGATCACCTCGACCCCATCCCAGCGCGTCAGCTCATTGGCAGCGCTGTGCCGATAGTTCAGCAGCGCCGTAAACAAGGGGGCAGGGGCCGGTACACCGCTACAGCGTTGTGCACGCGCCAACGAAGCCTGTTCATAGCGCAGCAGGTCCGTCAACGAATCCCGCATTGCCATGACAACCGACCATACTGTCTGTCCATCCAACCTGGTGCGCAACGGCAAGGTATTGATGAAGGCACCGGGGATACGCTCGATCGCTTCCAAACCACGCATCCGACCTGACAGCACACTGCCGAACACCACGTCATCCCGCCCGCTGGTACGCGCCACCACCAGCGCCCAGGCAACATGGCACAACACGGCGGGGCCCACCCCTAGACGTAATGCTTGCTGTCGCAGTTGCTGTCCAAGCAACTTGGATAACGGACGAGTGAGCGAGGCGGCACGACTGACATCGACCTGTACGTCCATCACCCCGAATGGTGCGGTGGATTCGGTCACATCGGCCAGCATGGCCTGGAAGAAACGGGTTTCCGCTTCCTTGTTGGTGGCCGTGCACAGTTGTGCGACAAAATTCCGGTAAGGCACCGGTACCGGCAAAGCCTCAGCCTGGCCATCCAGAATGGTATGGACCTCGTCGATCAATATCTCAAGCGACATGTGATCTCCGATGATGTGATGCTCCAACAACATCAGGTACCACCCCTCGCCAGCGACATCGGCCACGATCATCGATTGCATCAGGGGCGCTTGTGTCAACTCGATACGGAACACGTCACCTGTGGTTGCCCGCTGCAACGCAGCAACCGGATGGGCATCGCCCGCGATCTCCACTACTGGCAATTGCACCTGGCGACACACTACCTGTACCGGCTCGCGCAAGCCCTCGGTCACAATTGCAGTACGCAGGATGTCGTGCCGGTTGATAACCTGCTGCAAGGCCATCAGTACCGCATCCAGCCGTTGTCGGGATGTGACCTTCAGCAAGGTGGGTTCGACATAGGTCATACCACCGTCATCGATCATGCTATGGAACAGAATGCCTTCCTGTACGGGGGCCAACGGATAGATATCCTGAATATTGGCGCCACCACCGGGAATGACTGCTTCGATGCAGGCAATCTCTTCATGGGTTAACGTAACCAGTGGCAACATCTCTGGCTGGATGGTGTTGCAAGCGTCAGGAATCAGGTTCGCCGGCACCTGGAAGTCATCCTGCTCTTCCCGGGTATTGGCCGCCAATTCAGCCAGCGTGGTGGATGCAAACACGGCGCGGACTTCCGCAACCAGCCCCTTCTGGCGCATCCGGCTGATCAATTTGACAGCCAGCAAGGAATGCCCACCCAAGTCAAAGAAATTGTCGTGACGCCCCACTCGCTGAACCTGCAATACTTCGGCCCAGATCGCCGACAATGTCTGCTCCTTGAATCCAGCAGGGGCTTCATAGTGGCGGACGCGCATGGCGGATTCGTCCGGTACCGGTAATGCTTTACGGTCAACCTTGCCTGTAGCGGTCTGCGGCAGGCCGTCCATGCGCACCAGTGCAGCAGGCACCATGTAATCCGGCAATTGCTGGCGAAGCGTTGTACGAATCTGTTCAGGCTGCCATTGGGCCTCGGTCATGACAATGTAGGCTACCAGGCGACGCTCACCTGGCGTACTTTCAAACACGTCCACCACAACCTGCCGCACCCCATCGATACGCTGCAGGGTTGTCTCGATTTCACCCAGCTCGATGCGGAAGCCGCGAATCTTTACCTGCGCATCCAGACGCCCCAGAAAATCCAGCGTGCCATCGTGTCGATAGCGTGCATAGTCGCCCGTCCGATACAAACGGCCAGTGAATCCTGGTAGCGAAAGGAACCGCTCCGCAGTCTGGTCGACCCGATTCAGGTATCCACGCGCCAAGCCCGGCCCACCGATATACAGTTCGCCAGCCACACCGGTTGGCTGCATTTGTCCGTCTCGGCCAAGTACCAGCAATTGCGTGTTCGGCAGTGGCAATCCCATGGGTACTACACGTTCCGGTGCAACTTGCTGATGGGTCAGATCACAACAACTGACATCGATCACCGATTCCGTCTGTCCATACACGTTGTAGCAACGTGCCTGTTCGCTCAACACCGATTTCAGGTTCAACAGATCGGTGCCGTACCAGCTTTCAGAACCAACCAGTACATGTCGCAGAGTGGTCAGTTTCCGACCATGAGCACGCAACTCGTCCATCAGTTCTCGCAAGACAGCCGGCACGAAATCACCGAACGTGACCGAGGTCGTTTCCAGCAGGTGATAGAGATCCGGTGCGCTCACCAATGCATCGCGCGGACACATGACGACACTACCACCCGTACACAGCGATTTCAGCAGATCGCCAAGGCAGATGTCGACCGACAGGCCCGCCATCTGCAGTACCCGTGGCGGATGACGATCGAAACCGAATTGGCTGATCCACCCGGCAAGCCGATGCTGCATGGCGCCGTGCTCTACCTGCACGCCTTTCGGTTTGCCAGTGGTGCCTGAGGTATAAACCACATACGCCAACTCGCTTGCATCCGGGTGAGTCAACCCGGGGTTGGTATCCGGCAATTCGTCGACATGGATCAACTGATCCAATCGCAGCCACGATACGCCCTCGAAACCAGCCGGCACGGGACCATCCGCCAACACATGGCGAGCACCGGTATCAGCCAGGAAATAGGCCAGTCGTTCGCCAGGCAGCCCCGGCTCCAGCGGAACATAGGCAGCTCCTGCCTTGAAGACACCGAATATACCCGCCGGGATGTGTGCCGAACGGTGCAGGTGCAGACCAATGATGTCGCCAGGCTGCACACCCAATGCGAGCAAGCGATGTGCAACACGGTTAGCCCGTTGATTCAGTTCCGCGTAGGTCAGTTGCTGCACGCCATCGATGACGGCCAGCCTGGCCGGATCGGCTTCAACTTGGGCTTCGAAATTACGATGCAGACCCTGTTCCACGACGGGCAACGACGCACCTTGCCCTGCTGCCAACAATCGCTGCCGCTCGGCTTCATCCAGCAGGCCCAGATGCGCCACCGGCCGCATCGGATCAGCCAACGCCGACTTCAGCAGGCAGGTGCAGCTTTCAGCCATGCGCGCAATCGTTTCATGGGCAAACAGGTCGCTACGGTATTCCCAATTCAGGATAAGTGCGTCAGTGGTTTCCTCGACATCCAGCGTCAGATCGAACTGAACATGCTGATTCGGTACCTCGACCGGTGTCACGCTCAGGCCAGGTAAGGACGGTGATGCCTCTTCATTGTTTTGCAGCGAGAGCATGACCTGGAACAGCGGCGAGTAATGGAGCGAACGTTGCGGCTTGAGGGCTTCCACCAAGCGGTCGAATGGCAACTGCTGGTTGGCATAGGCCGCCAGCGTGGTCTCCCGGATCTGGGCCAGTAAGTCGAGGAAAGTCGGTTGCTCGTCGAAACGAGCGCGCAATACCAGTGTATTCACAAAGAAGCCGATCAGCCCCGATACCTCTACCTGCTCGCGATTGGCAATTGGGGTGCCAATGACGATGTCGGTCTCGCCGCTGTAACGAGCCAGCAATGCCGACAACGTCGCATGCAGCCCCATGAACAAGGTGGCCCCCTGTCGTTGGCACAAGCTACGTAATGCAGCAGTGGTCTGCGCCTCAATCCGGCAGGTATGCGTCCGACCGACAAAACGCTGTACCGATGGACGCGGGTAATCGAGCGGTAGATTGTGAACTTCCGGCAACCCTGCCAATTGCTGCTGCCAATAGGTCAACTGCTGTTCGAAACGTGCTGTCTGTGCGGGTTGTCGTTGCCAATAAGCATAATCGGCGTATTGCAACGGCAATACCGGTAGGTCAGGTGACTGTTCCTCGCTCAACGCCGCATAAGCTTGTCGCCATTCATCAACCAGAATCGATGCCGACCAACCGTCCGCAGCAATATGATGCAGTATCAGTACCAGGACATGACGCGACGGAGCCAACTGGATCAAGGTCGCACGTATCGGCAAATCCTTCGTCAAGTCAAATGGTTGTGCCATTGCTGCTTCGGCATGTGACATCCAGTCCACTTCTGCCTGTGGTCTATCGTCCTGTACAGGCACGACATGGAACGACAAGTCGTCATCCGGCGTGACCTGCTGCCAGACCTGATCGCCATCCTGATGGTAGGTACTACGCAGCACGTGATGCCGCTCGATTACCTGTCGTAAGGCGTTTTCCAGTCTTGCTGTATCCAGTACGCCGTCAATCTGTAGCGCGGTCGCCATGTGGTAGTGCAGGCTGCCCCCTTCCATCTGATCCAGCACCCAAAGACGCTGTTGGGCAAACGACAGTGGGGCCGCCTGATCCGCTGGTCGCGACTGCATCGGCACCACGGCCGTGCTAGTGGTCGGGGTGCGCTCCAGCACACTCGCCAGCTGTGACAGCGTCTGTGCTTCAAACACCGTGGCCACCGGCAGTTCGAGGTCGGCACGTCGCCGCAGTTGGGCCACCAGTTTCATCGCCAGCAA
>NZ_SCOH01000083.1 GCF_005503445.1 Chitinivorax sp. B
CGTCAGGGGTGGGCAGCGCGGCCTCCGGTGTGTTTTACGATGGCCTGATAGGTGGGCTGGGCCGCTGGCTGTCGGGCGATGAGCATTGGAACTTGGGCGGCCAGCTTTACGACTGGACGCACCGGGATAAACAGATGGTCGATGATGCCTCGCGCAAGCTGGGCGTCAGATCACCATCGTCACAATACAAACCATAAGGGGGAGAGGGGATGAACTACATCAAGGAACGGCTGGGCTCGCCGTCCACCTGGGCAGGGCTGGCGATTCTGGCGGACGCGGTAGCGCGCTGGATCGCTGGCGACCGATCAGCGGCGCTGTCGGCGGTATTGGGGGCCTTGGCGGTACACATCAGGGAAGGGGGCAGCACACCATGCGAGCCAAGCAAGTAGCGTTATGGGTGGCGATTGGGGCGGCATCGATGCTGGTCTATGATCTGGTCAAGACCAAGATATTCGTCAATGCCGTCAAGGCGCCGTAATATGCCATATGGGTAATATAGGTTGACATGCAAACGGCATGAGCTTAAGCTTGTGCCGATTTTTTTGCGGGGAACAATATGGCCTATTTGGGCGAAAGAATGTATTCGTGTTTTTCAACGCTGTTTAATTGGACGCAAACACACATTGTTGTTGTGAGCGGTTCAGGTCCAAATGCATGCGGCCACACAATTTTAAATGCTGGGCAGTTCTACTTTCATATTGATGGCTTTCGTGAATATCCATGGTATTTTAGTGAGTCCGGATATCGTCGATACCTAAAAGAAAATGGAAAAAAAGAACTGTTTCGTCGCCGTGTTAGGGTAACTAACCCATCTCGCGCACAAGAAAAGCTCGAAGAGCTAAGCGCAGACAAGTGGACGTGGGGTGGGGCGGTTCACAACTGCGTAACGTATGTCGAAGAAATTTTGAAGGCAGGCGGCTCGGATGAATCTTTATTTAGCAACTGTCCGGTTCGTTGGAAATGAAAAAAACATTGTTGGTTGTTGCTGCGATATTGCTTTCGCTAATTATCGGGCTAATTAGTGCCCAAGCAACTATATTGATAGTTGGCTTAGTAGTGAATGTATTAGACATCACCCTTAGTGTTAGCTACGAAAGCGTTATTCCATTCTTGCTGATAGAATCGCTGATTGTTTTTTGGTTATGCATGAAGTTTTTTCTAAAGCGTTTTTCGGCATTTTTGCATCCGAAGCAACCAACTTAGAAAAGCCGGAAAATTCCGGCTTTTTCTTAATACATCTGAAATTCAGATTTCACTCCATACCATTCGCTTAGATTGGTTACGCGCCCTTCTATCATTTGCAAATGACAAGTTACAGACTGTACTGATTGAGCTGTGCCGCTCATTGCACCATAGGCGTAAAACTCGGCTAGTTTTCCACAAAGCATACCGCGTGCTTTATCAAAGGCGTGCTCACCTCCTTTGAATGTACTAATAAACGAACTTCGCGCTTTGCGTGGTATAAAATCCGTTCCTGCAATCGCATCAATCGCCTGACTGCGCATGCGATTTAAATCACTTTCAGCACTATCAAGCTTCTGGCTATAACACAACCAAGTTGGGCCATCGAACTTGGCACAGCTTGAATAAAGCTTCTCGTGATCAAGCGCGTTAGCCGGCGCGCTTACAAACAAAATCGTAATTGTTGCCATGGTAAGAACATGGTGAAAGTCTTTTCTTTTCATATCAATCTCTTTCAGGGCTTGGCAATCGCAAGCCCGCAGTAATGACCGAGCGCAATAAATCTTTATCTGCGCGTAAGCGGTCGATTTCTTCTTGTTGTTGTTCAAGCCGCACCTGAGCAGCAGCAAGTTCTGTTTGTCGCTGAATCAACAATTCTTCAACGATTGTAAGCCTTGCAGAATCAGTTTCTAGCCGCTCCAGACGTCGCCGGGTAAAGAAGTTCGCGTGGGCCTCTTTGGCGGTGATGGCATCGCGCCAATTTTGGCCAGGCGCAATCAATACGGTATTGCCCTGTGCGTCGGTACCAATCTGGTAACCGGCAAAATCCCCAAAGGCTTCTGGAAGAGTGCCAGCTCGGTATTGCAGCAGCTGCTTAACAGCGCTTGGAATTAGGTGTGGATTTCTCCGCCAACGAAAGGCGGTTTGGCGACAAACACCAGTTACTTCGCCAATTTCTTGATCAGACATCCCGAAAGTCAGTCGGTGGAACTCGTTTGGGTCGACAGCAAGACAACGTCTAGCGACCAGATCGAGTTTTTTCCGGGGTGATTTGTTGCGTTCTATGGGTTGATTGTTGTTTTTTTCCATACAAAATACACAAATAATTGCGTAGTAGATAGGTCATGCGAACACCATAATTTGTTGTAAAGGCGCATTGATTCTATATTCAGGAAATTCTGATAGTCAAATACGTCAATGCGCATGTGCTTTTGCCTCGCTTTTGTTCGCATAATGTGCATTATGTAAAATCAAGTTATTGGTCAAAACAACTTGTCGCCGTATTTCGCGCCTTCTTCTTCAGTTCCCCAATCCAGTCTATTAAACCCCATTACTAATGGACTTTTTTAACCGACGATTCTAATCCACTTTAATATCTTCATACCGGCCTGATGTGGCTTCATATCAGGCTTTCCACGTTATTCGAAGTTCGTCGTTATGGGTCATTCTCGCTTTGCGCCAGTCGCCGGTTTTGGTCATGTCCGTGAGTCCTACAATGTTGCTTTATCCCTCAGCACTGTCTCATCAGAAGAAGTTGCCAAGCTCTGCAAGGTGCCGCTACAGACCGCGCAGCGCTGGCGAACTGGCGAGGAACACATGCCGTATGCAGCCTTTGCGTTGGTCGAGCTGGCTTACCATGGCCGCTTTATCGATAACTTCGGCAAACTGGCTGGTTGGCATTTCGACATCGCTGCGCAAAAGGTGTTTCCGCCCGGTGAAAACCATGGTTTCGATGCACAAGACATTAATGCATTACGCTCAATACGCACGCAGCTAAAAATGTTCGATCTTGAAGCCAAACAGGCCAGAAATCAGATTGCTGCCTTGCAAGAAGACCTGACCACATTGCGCAAACAACGCGATTTCTACAAGCGGCAATGCGTACTGGAAGCCAAGCATGGCCTGTACCTGCTAAACCTATTGGGCATTAAGGATTAATCCGGTAGATAAAGTGCTTGCGCTACCATAAAAGTTACGGCTTGACTACTGTTCATGCTACAAACGGTAACCCCACCTGCCAGCACAAAGCCTTCTGCCAATTTCTCGTTCACCTTTTGTGCCAAACGATCAAAGCCGTTATAACCAGTCACATCAGGCGAATGAAGTTCACGAAAAATGATGTAATCTCGCATGCTAACTCATTTAAACGGGTTGTATTCTTCCGCCTCAGTGTCACTGGCTTTGCTCAAACGCATGGTGCCGGCCACCAAACCAATCACAAACGAGATAGCACAAGCCTTTACTACAAAGATTGCGGAGATTGCCCCCAGCTTTTCCAGCTGATTGGCATCTGACCACACCATATACAAAAATACATTAGCCAGTATCAATACCACAATAAACCTAGCCGACATCGAGACTTCACCCCAAAAAGGCTTGATGCTGCTAGGTTATACACCATTCGTCAAATAGTTACGCCCAGTCAGAAGTTACTAGGCTGCTGCCTGAACTGTCGTAATCAACCGCCCTCTTACTACCCGATAACGATGGCTGGTAATCACTTCGCAAACTTTGATTGTTAACCACAACGGCGACAATACCGCCATAGTCAGCAGTTCTTTCCAGTGGTATTGCTTCTGATAGCGCCCGACCAGATGCCAAGCTGGCAAGGTGCAATGCAAGCCCGGCCCAGTACTGGGATTGAACACTTGTTTGGTGTCATAGGCGTGATAGACATCACTGCCCCGGAACACCCAGCGATCGGCAACCGGACTATCGTGACTCGTGCCGTATTTAACAGTGGCCACGTGGATACGCGGCATGTTGAGCTTGAAGCCGAACAGCTTGGCCAGATTGCCAATCAGTGGCATCTTCAGGCGATCCAGACGCCGACAGATCACGGTGTATTCACAGAGTGCAGTTCTGACCTGTTTATCGATCAACCCCAAATCTTGCACGATCAGCATCATATCCCAACCCAGCTTGCGACTATGCAGGCACCAGTTGATCAGGTCTTGCCGGGTTTTGTCTTGCCAATCGCGGGTATTCAGCCACATCGCGCATTCATCCAGCACGATCAGCCCATTCTTGGATTCATCGTAGCTAGGGTTGCCGTTGCCGAGTGCTTCCAAATCGACAGCGGTCGGATGATCCGGCAAACGTGTGACATAGGCGCGGCTTTGTGGTCGCGCCATCTTGTCCATAAAGATATCCAGATTGGTCGCTACCGGTGCACCCCGGCCCAAGTATTCCTTGATCTGGCGGACACAGGACAGGCTTTTTCCGCCACCCAGCTTGCCGGTTACGATATAAACCGCCATGTGTTTCCTTTGAATTGATATAAGGTATTACAAAACGCCACTGCCAAATGCGACCAGCGCCAAACGGTTGCCATGGGTTAGGTCGGCCTGTGGTCCGACCTAACCCAGCGCATAGCGTTAACAGTGATTCAGTCCGTCAATGCCTTTCGCGGCATATCCTCGCCCTATGGGCTGCGGTATTCCACGGTGCATTGACTGCCTGATTCACTCTTACGTGACATAGGACATGATCTTGAGCGTTTCTACGTTCCAGTCATAGAAGGCACGCGCCATGCGTGCGGCGATGTAAGCAGCCACACACGCCGGCAGGTTACTCGGCAACACTTGGCCAGCAACAGCCATCACTGGATCAGGCAACGAGTATTTCAAGGCCGCAATTGCCCCCATACAAACACTCCACATAGTGACCGTCATGCTGGTAAACGCCGCCACTGCTGCCACACCAATCGCAGTTTTCTTGGTCAACCATTGACCCAACCATGTCGCCAAGCCACCGAATAGCCCCATCAGAAACGCTGGCATTTATTTCCCCTCTCGTTTAGCTGTCGCCACCGCCATAGTCACAGTCGTAGCAATGCGGTGGAAATTCGTCAAATTCGCTGGGGTCAATCTTAGCTGGAAGACTTGGCCTGGGGCCTGCCCCACTACATTCTAAAATGTTAGCGCTTAGATGCCTAATCTGTTCCCACCACTCACTATCAAACAATGCCTCACGTGAATATTTTAAGCAATCACTCTTTTCAATATCTGGCTTTGAAACAATATTTGCAAATTCTTCGATTATATTTTCACAGCCAATAAATTCATCATACCAACTCCCATAACTGGTGCTAGCCACCGATATCAACCGAATTAATGGATTATAACGACCATCATTTAAATATGGACTATTAAGACTAGGAATGCGACCTGGCAATCGCTCCATTAAATCGGTGCCAGAAAGACTGAGGGCCGTCAAGATTATCCAAAAATAATCTGTTGCAATTCTTTCCCTGCCAGGATAAATAATTGGCTCGTCACACATGCTCACTTATTCCACAGCATATGACAATGGAAATTCCGTTCAATATCCAATGAAACAAGACTTTCTGTATCCCACCTACCGAGCGTTACCTATTGCTTGCAAAACGTTTCAGCAACACGCGACAAATAGGGCAGCGCATGCTCATCTAGAAACTGCAACATTTCCTGACTCATCTTACTGGTTGCATATTCCGCATCCTCAAGCGTCAATGGCTCGCCCGAGAGCACCTCCATGATTCCCCAATATCGCATCGAGGTATTCTTCTCCCAATCCACTTCAGTATAACCTGCAGAATCGAGTGCTGCCTTCAGCACTTCGGGATCACGATATGCAAATTTAACTCTTTCAACAGGAGCCAAGTCAATCAGAGATGAAACGAACTGACTTTGAAGACCGAACTCTGTCATGTGAAGATATGTGCTTGGCAAATGAAAAAGGCAATTTAAATCACCTTTACCTGCTGCTAATGCTTCCTGCGATATACGATTTGATTCGTAGAAATCAAGCTCCTTCTCATTGTTCGACCACCCAACGCCAACACCAGCAAAATCTGAGTTCTTATAGAACTCCAAAACCATATAGCAAGTTAGCGCAGAGCATGGGCTCCAAGTCCAAACACATGACCCAGGCCGAGTAGACCCTAGTTTAATCTTTTTTCGCCGTTTAAAATCAAAGCCATTTTTCAACCTGTCATCAATCAACGACTCTAAATATTTCTTGAAAACTACTTCCAAAGCGGCACCTCTACAGCTTAAAAAATCAAATATCCAAGCTGGTTTACGTAAAAAAACCTCAAAACCGCTCTACAACCGCTTCAGCATTGAAGAAAAATTTTCACTTAAAAACAAAGACCAACTCTCTACATCCATACTATCCAAATAAGGAAACTCATAAGATACCTCTGCATCAAGACGCTCTCGATTCAATGTATTACACCAAGCATCGATTGCATCTTCAGGAAATCCAGAATTCCTACTACTTATGATAAGCTTATCAATTATTGCATTTTTAATTTTTAAGAATTCCAACACCTTATCACCATCTAAAATATCAGACATTGACTTAGCAGTTAAATAGTCATCCGGTGATACCTCCTCCCCTTTACATTTCAATAAAGTCATTGAAAATCTCCCGCCGCTGACTTCGTCAAATGAGTACTTACTGTCAACCTTAAATCCAAGCAAGACGCTTCCTTCGCCACAATCTTTCACCCACAATGGGTAAGATGTTTTCTTTGGCTTAAAACTTTCACCAGAAACACAATCACTCAAATTGCGCTTCAATATTCCATATACGATAGTAGATTTCATTTGCCATTCCATGCGCCGATATTTATAAATCCAAACATTTTGCACCATATGTCTTCACAAAATACGAAGCCAACTCAACAAGCCCGTTTACGAGCACAACAGTTGAACCGCTACCAACACCACCAACACTTAATCCAGCTCTTGTCAAATAACCTTCTGCCAAAATAAGGCTATCCACTTCAAGACCACCAACTACTAGAGCAGGGCTAGAGGAATTTCCTCGTGCCATTAATTGCTCTCTCAATCGTCTTAGTGGCTCGCCATAATTTTTCGGTATTTTATTCTTAACTTCCAGCTCCAAGATTGACTTCTCAACCTTAACCAACATGTCAACTTCTCGCCTAGTACTCTTAATTAGTGAGTTTCTGCCAACAATACTATTAGGACCAAGACACTCTTTTACAATTCTCTCGACCCACTTCTCAGCGGCCCTCCCCGACTGCTTCGCGAGTTGCCATCCCATTCGATAGTTACCCTGAACAAAGGCTCGTCCCGAATTTGCAGAGAGCGTTTGAATTTCCTTCATGCCAGCATTAAGTTCAGCAATAGAAAACAGTCCAAGTGGATCAATATTACTGACCGGATCACCATTCGCATACAGATAGTCATGCAAACTGACCGGGTTGCTCGGATTGCCGGGATGTGGATCCCGACTCACAAACCGCCCCGTCACCGGGTCCAGGTAGCGTGCCCGCAGATAGATCCACCCCAGGTTGGCATCCCACTGCTCGCCGGCGAACTGATAGGCCGTCTGGCTGGTCCCGTCATGCTGGCGGGTCTGCCCCCAGGCATCGTACTGGTACTGGTCGGTGAGATTGCCCTGCGCGTCGGTCAGGCCACGGGTACTGCCCAGCGCATCATAGAGGAAGTAGCGGACGTCGTCGCCACGCTGTTGGCTCAGCAGGTCGTCGCCATGACTGTAGTGCGTGGTCTGGCCGGTGGCATCCTGTTCTTCCAGCACCTGCGCATGGTCCCGGTTGGCATCCACCAGCCAGTGGGTGGTCTGGCCGTTCAGGGTTTGGCTGATGCGGTTACCCTGGTGGTCGTACTGGTAGCGCAGGCTGCTGCCGGGCAGTTCCACTTCGCTCAGCCGCTGGTCGCTGTCATAGCCATAGCTGGTGAGTTGGCCG
>NZ_SCOH01000084.1 GCF_005503445.1 Chitinivorax sp. B
GGATTCCAATCCGCGTACGGATTCAACCAGTAATGCATCCTCACCCAGCGTGGTGGTGAGCTGGAACAGGCGGTCGGTCGCGGTGAATTGACCGAGCAATTGCTGGAACAGTGGGGTGAGCATGGATATGGGCGAGCGGGGATTGGGTGAAGGAAAATTATGCCATCCAGATGCCGGGATGCCTAGTGGTGGTCATCGCCGTCTCGGCATCAGCCTGCGGCGCACCGCGATGGGGGCGACACCCACGCACCACGCACTAGCCATGCTCCACTGGAAAGACGTCGGTGAATGGCATCTTGTGATGTCCTATGTCAAGGTGAACGGGTCAATGAAGCGGGCCTCGGTTGAATGATAGTCTCTAAGAACCTGTTCAAAGTCTTATTACGCGGCCACGATCAGGGCTCATATGCTGCTCAACATTCTCATGTATCATACCTACACACCGGTTTTTGCGCTGTGCTCCACCACCGCTGGTAGCCGTTCATCACAGACCTTGAACAGGTTCTAAGTCAGGATAACGTAGCCAGTGGGCACCAAGATTGATATGACCCCTCTCTGTCTGAGCTGGATTACTTCTGCAATGAAAGATGGTTCAACCAATGACAGGTCGACCTCGTACCTTTCAAAAAATGACACGTTGCCCTCACAGCGGTGCGAGGCAAATAAGTTAAGTCAAGTAAATGCTGTCAAGCCGTGTGATGGTGCCAAGTGGAGTGTGACAGATTTACCTCGTTGTACGGGATAGGAGCCGTGCTGACTACCGTAAGTAGATTGCGATGTCAAAGTCCACATCACGATTTGCTTGCATAGTAGTGTCAAATCGAATGCAAACTCACTGCAAGGTGGCTTTGACAAAGGTTCAGAAATGAAAGTGAAGGATCGTGTGCGTTCTGTTTCTAACTTGATATAACCGCCGCATTGGCCCGCGCCATGTGCAGTTTTTTGTAGCTGTCGATCAGGCGCTGATGTCGATCGAGCCCTTCCAGTTTCATGCTTGTTGGCGTTAAGCCGTAGAAGCGTACGCTGCCTTCCACCGACCCCAGCACCGCATCCATCCGGGTGTCGCCAAACATCCGACGGAAATTGACCACGTAATCGTCGAGTTCGAGCGCGTCGTCTAGCACCACCTCCAACACGACGTTCAAGGCCTGATAAAACAATCCGCGCTCGACTGTGTTGTCGTTGTATTGCAGGAAAGCACCCACCAAGTCCTGTGTCGCTTCAAATTGCTTCAAGGCAAGGTGAATCAATAGCTTCAACTCGAGAATCGTCAGCTGACCCCACACCGTGTTCTCGTCGAACTCGATGCCGATCAAGGTAATGATGGTGGTGTAGTCATCGATTTCACTGTCTTCCAGGCGTTCAAGTAGGGCTTCCAGGCTGGCATCATCGAGGCGATGCAGGTTCAGGATGTCGTCGCGGAATGACAGTGCCCTGTTGGTGTTGTCCCAGATCAGGTCTTCCACCGGGTAGACTTCCGAATAGCCTGGCACCAAGATGCGACAGGCCGTTGCGCCGAGTTGGTCATAGACCGCCATGTACACTTCCTTGCCCATGTCTTCGAGAATGCCGAGCAGCGTTGTGGCTTCCTCGGTATTGGAGTTCTCGCCCTGACCGGAAAAGTCCCATTCGACGAATTCATAGTCAGCTTTGGCACTGAAGAAGCGCCACGATACAACGCCGCTGGAATCGATAAAGTGTTCAACAAAGTTATTGGGCTCTGTCACGGCGTGACTTTCGAAGGTCGGTCGAGGTAAATCGTTCAAGCCTTCAAAGCTACGCCCCTGCAGCAGCTCCGTCAGACTGCGCTCCAGCGCTACTTCAAGACTAGGGTGAGCCCCGAACGAGGCAAAAACGCCACCTGTACGTGGGTTCATCAGGGTGACACACATCACGGGGTATTTCCCGCCCAGCGACGCATCCTTTACCAGCACAGGAAAGCCTTGCGCTTCCAGGCCCTGAATCCCAGCCAGAATGCCGGGATATTTTGCCAGCACTGCTTGCGGTACGTCAGGCAGTGCGTATTCACCTTCCAGAATTTCACGTTTTACTGCCCGTTCGAAGATTTCCGATAGGCATTGCACTTGCGCTTCGGGTAGCGTATTGCCGGCACTCATGCCATTGCTGAGGAACAAATTGTCGATCAGGTTTGACGGGAAATACACCACTGCGCCGTCTGACTGGCGCACATAAGGCAGCGAACAGATACCGCGCTGTACATTGCCGGAATTGGTGTCATAAAGATGTGAGCCACGCAACTCGCCATCAGCGTTGTAAATCCGCAGACAGTGCTCGTCGAGAATGCCAACCGGCAGCGCATCTTTAGGGCCTGGCTTGAACCACTGCTCGTCTGGGTAATGAACAAACGCCGCGTTGCCGATGTCTTCTCCCCAAAACTGATCATTGTAAAAGTGATTGCAATTCAGTCGCTCAATGAATTCGCCCAGTGCCGAGGCCAATGCGCTTTCTTTGGTTGCTCCCTTGCCATTGGTGAAACACATTGGTGAGTGCGCATCGCGGATATGCAGTGACCATACGTTGGGAACCAGATTGCGCCACGAAGCGATTTCAATCTTCATGCCCAAGCCTGCCAAAATGCCTGACATATTGGCGATGGTTTGCTCCAGTGGCAGATCTTTGCCAGCAATATAGGTGCTCGTTTCCGAAGCAGGGCTCAGCGTCAGCAAAGCCTGCGCATCGGCGTCTAAATTTTCCACCTCCTCAATTACAAACTCAGGCCCGGTTTGCACCACCTTTTTCACCGTGCAACGATCAATGGAGCGCAAAATACCCTGGCGGTCCTTGGTAGAAATATCCGCCGGCAACTCGACCTGAATCTTGAAAATCTGTTTGTATCGGTTTTCCGGGTCAACAATATTGTTCTGCGACAGGCGGATGTTATCCGTGGGAATATTGCGAGTTTCACAGTACAGCTTGACAAAGTAAGCTGCACACAAAGCCGACGAGGCCAGAAAGTAATCGAACGGACCTGGTGCCGAGCCATCACCTTTATAGCGGATAGGCTGATCGGCGATTACTGTGAAGTCATCGAACTTGGCTTCCTGGCGAAGCTTGTCGAGAAAGTTGACCTTGATTTCCATGCGGGACTATCCAAAATAGGGTTCAAAACAATTTGGCCGCTATTATCCAGTTTTTCAGCCAGAGTCATGTGCTTTTCAGCAACAACCATTGATTTGCACCACGCTAGCGCATACTTTTTCTCACGCCAAGCGAGCCTATTGATTCGGGCACTTAGCGTATGAGTTTCTTTCTTGCATGGCGGCCCCATTGCATGTGGATAAATTGGATAAAGAAGACGCCCGTTATCAAACCCTGGAGCAGTTGCAAGCGCACCGCAAGCAGGTGGTTGGTTCACGCAAGCGTGGTAATGGGGTGATGTAGATCGTTGAACTGTCAGGCCTGAGCTACCCGGCAGTACGTAAGACGATTGATCTGTTTGAGGTCGGTGATTGGCCAGTTGCTCGCACACTGGTGATTGACACCGCTACATGACCTTGCTGGAAAACTCACCAGATCGAGTCCGGGCTTACTTTCAAGACCCGGTGGTCAAGTATGCAGCGGGCAAAGCATCTGGTGTCCTGATTAATCGTATCGGATGATTACATGTCGCCAATCCGCCAGTGCCCTTCAGTCCCTGAATCTGTGTAATTCAGCCACACATCATTGATGGCATGCTGTAGTTTGGTCGCCTTCAGTTTCTCATTGTCGAATGCGCTGAATGGCGCGGCAAAACGATAGCGCCCACCGGTTTCGTTGCTGCAAGTGGCAGCGCCTTGTGACCAATTACCACCAGCCTGGGTGATATACCAGTCCTGTCCTGCGATTGCCCGGCATGCAAAACGCAAAGGGGTAGTGCAATCGGCATCATTGAAACGGCCATTGGGCCAATGTTGGGCACAGTGTTCGATACCGTTCCAGTTATTGGGTTCGCTGGGTGCCCAGCTCCAGACGCCGCGCTCCAGGCGGCCGTCAAAGGGCGTGAGCTTATCGAAGCCAAACAGGTTGGCACCACATTTCAGTAATCCTTCGGTCAAATCTGGTGTGATGGGTTTGTCAGGGTCGCCAAAAACACCGGAGAGTGCAGTGCGATCCTCATAAAAACGGATGATCCAGCGGTTGTAGTCATCATGGCTGTAACGTACTGATCGGCAATTGGGGTAAGGTTGGTAGGTGGATTGGCTATCGGTCGGGTAACCGTTGACATGACTGCCGATGCCGCCGAATACCCAGCTGTTGTAGTTGGCATCTGTGCAACCGTCACTCATCAGTAAGACGCGCTTGCCGCCATCGAGCAGCTGCCGCTTGGTCCAATTCATCGGAATACCCTGGCACGTCCCATTGAGTGGTCGGTAAATCAGATTGCCCAACTGCTGGTTAAGTACTTCAATCGCTTTGCCATGGTCACCACCGTTGATATGGCTTTCAAGGTAAATCAGCAAGACTTCTGGCTGATTGGCGGTTTCATCCAGCCATTGACGAATCTCCATCAGGCCATCCTTCAATGGTCGGTCATAGCCAGAGCAGCCAACGTGATTGGATTTGGCATGACATAACAGTAGATCCTTGTGCCATTGCCAGGGCCAGCCGCTCATATTGGTATAGGAATGCACATCCAACTCCAATGCACGTGCGCCCATGCGTAATTGATCGTAGATCGAACGCTCCTGGTTTGGGTCGTGGTAGCGTAGGGCTGTTTGATATGCGCGGGCGTTGTAGGAGTTGTGAGTGCCCAGAAAGGTGGACTGCGATAAGGGTGCTTGCTCATCCAAGGCGCTTTGCATTGTCAAGGTACGATAAGTCCAGGTCTGGCGGAAGTCGTCGACATCGCTGGCCAGGCAGAAAGTGGCGATGACCAACCAGCTGGCAGAAGCCAGGGTAGGGATGGAGGGATTCATTGTATGTCTCCTCTGCTTGTTATGATTTGTTGATAACGAGCTTTTCTTGTTCGTTTTTGGATGAAAACGATGTTTTTTCTTGTTATGTGATAGTGTGAAAAAGAGCTGAATGCAAAGCTCATTTCGGTTATGTAAGGCTCGTTGGTGCTGGATTCTCGCCGACAGGCCATGCAGGGCATGGTTATAATGTGGAACGACTGTTAAAACGGATTGCAATGAGATGATTGAGCTGTTTACTGCATCAACGCCCAATGGCCAGAAGGCATCCATCATGCTGGAGGAAGTTGGTCTGCCCTATGAGGTACGCGCGCTGAATCTGGGCGAATTGGAGCAAAAACAGGATTGGTTTCTCGTGATCAACCCCAATGGCCGCATTCCAGCCATCATCGATCACGGCAATGACGACTTTGCAGTATTTGAATCAGGTGCCATCCTGATCTATCTGGCTGAAAAAACAGGCAAGCTGTTGCCGACAGATGCCAAGGGGAGGTCAAAGGTACTGCAATGGCTGATGTTCCAGATGGGCGGGGTTGGCCCAATGCAAGGGCAGGCGAATGTGTTCTATCGTTATGCGCCCGAAAAGCTGCCTTATGCGATTGAACGCTATCAAAAAGAAACACGTCGATTATTCGAGGTGTTGAACACGCAATTGGGCAAGACGCCATTCCTGGCCGGGGATTATTCGATTGCGGATATTGCTACATTCCCATGGGTGCGTATTTACGACTGGTCTGGTATTTCGGTGGAGGGCTTGCCGCACCTGCAACGCTGGTTTGCTGAGCTGGAGGCTCGTCCAGCGGTGCAGCGCGGCTTGGCCATACCCGTGAAGCGTGAGCTGAAACCGGCAGAAGCGCATACACAGGAAATTGTCGAATCCGTCAGAAAGATGTTGTAAGTCATGCGTGGCCAAGCACGTTTGTTGAAGGCGGTACAGTCGCTGTTTTTTGCTCGCGACCCGCGCCGGAAGGTTTATGCGGTATTGGTGCTGGTCTCGGCGCTGATCGCTGCGGGGTGGTCCCAACTGGGTAAAGCCGGTGACGATGCCATTGAGGGCAGGGTGGTCGGTGTGGCCGATGGCGACACGATTACAGTACTGGATGCCAGCCAAATTCAGCATAAGGTACGTTTTGCCTTCATCGATGCCCCGGAGAAAAACCAGGCTTGGGGCCAGCGAGCTAAGCAGGCGCTGTCTGACCGGGTGTTCGGGCAGTCAGTGCGTGTGGATGTGGTTGATCGCGACAAGTATGGCCGTAGTGTCGGTTGGGTTTGGTTGGGTGATACGGACGTCAATTTAGCGCAACTCAGCGATGGGTTTGCTTGGCACTATGTGCAGTTTGCCAAGAAGCTTCAAACCGGCAGCGACTTTGACCGGTATCAAGTAGCAGAATCACAAGCACGTGAGGCGCAGTCGGGCCTGTGGGCAGATACCAAGCCGATGCCACCCTGGCAGTTCCGCAAGGGCAAGAGCAGGGCACGTGATCATGAATTCGACACCATGCCGACCCAAATTGAGCCCATTGAGGCAGATGCGCCAGCTCAATGACCAAATGACAGGACTGTTGGGGATGACGGACTGATGACGGAGCGTACTGTCACCGGACAGATCACCCCGACCTTGTGGTATCGGTTATCCGGTTTCTATTTTGCCTATTTCGCTTTCAATGGCGTGGTATCCGCCTATTGGGGGCTATACCTGCACGCCTTGGCATTTTCAGCATGGCAGATTGCCGTGCTGATGTCGCTGCAACAGGCGGTGCGCATTGTTGGCCCGTCCTTTTGGGGCTGGTTGTCAGACCGCACCGGTCGGCGAGCGGTGATTGTGCGTGGTGTGAGTGTAGCCGCCGTGGCCAGCTTCTGCATCATGCTGATCAATCAACAGTTCATCACCTTGTTTGTGGCGTTGCTGGCACTGTTCTTTTTCTGGAGTGCCAGCCTGCCTCTGGTCGAGGCCACAACGTTGACCCTGTTGGGTAGCGAAACCCATCGCTACAGTCGCATTCGCCTGTGGGGTTCGGTGGGTTTCATGCTTGCTACTGTATTGATGGGACATGCAATCGACTGGCTTGGCGTTGGCGTCGTGCCGTGGGCCGTGTTGGGCTGCATGGTATCGATCACCCTGTATGCCTGGTTGATTCCGGAAGCGAAGCCGGCAGGCCCGGTAAGCCAGTCAACGGACTTGATGCAGGTGTTGCAGCAAAAAGTCGTGATGGCCTTTTTTATCGCCAGTTTCTTGATGGCGCTGGCGCATGGTCCTTATTACACCTTCTATTCCATCTATCTGGAAATGGCAGGCTATGCCAAAAGTACCATTGGCTACTTGTGGGCGATTGGCGTGGTGGCGGAGGTGCTGGCCTTTTTATTCATGTCTCGTTTGCTGACTTGGTTGGGGCTGCGCGGCTTGTTCCTACTGGGTTTGGCATTGGCCGTGGTTCGGTTTCTGATCATTGGCTGGTGTGTGCAATCCACTGTCATCATGGTGCTTGCGCAAGTGTTACACGCCGCAACCTTTGGTACCAATCACGCAACCGCCATCGCCCTGGTGCATCGATTCTTTCAAGGGCGGAACCAGGCACGGGGTCAGGCACTCTATATCTGTGCATCCTTTGGTTTGGGTGGCACGCTGGGGGGC
>NZ_SCOH01000085.1 GCF_005503445.1 Chitinivorax sp. B
AGCGCAAGGACAGTGTCGCGGGCAAACGACAGCGGGCAGCATGGGATCCGCGCTTCAGAACTGAGCTTTTATTTGATTAAACAAGGAGTAAAGTTCGATCCCGCCCTGCCCTGATCCGACATCATCTCGCCAAGTCTATCCACTCTATCAACAATCGAAACTTTACACCCTCGAAACTCCCCTTCCGCAATGTAGCGCCCTTTTTTGTCTACGCTGCGGAAGTCAGTATCAAGCGCTCTCTCTACCTTTCTAATCAGATTCATAAAATCAACATCTTCGTTCAGGACGATACTTAAACATCTTGCCTGCATGCCTACACACCCATGATTAACTAATGGTTATCCAGTTGCGCAAATACTTGCAAAGCTACTGACATGATATTTACACCAAAATATCTAATAACAAGTTGTTTGAATATTGTTACAACTTGATCCACTTTTCTTTCAGATAACCAACTTCCGAAAGAGCAAACTCATCTCTGGCTTGTTGCAATGTTTTTCTATTGACTCCGCTAAATACTTTCATATTTTGTGTACCATCGTCCTCCCATTTGCATAGTGGACATATTTCGTATTCTCCATGCGACGTCAATGTTCGAAAGGAGCAACAAGGACACACCTCCAGAACCTCAACGTCACCAGTCACACATACATCTTCGCCTTCTAAGGCATTGAGTTCATTGTTGATATGCGAGTTGGTTACGCCGCGATACTGTGACATTAGTGCCAGCATAATCAATGGATCATACTTATCCGGTTCACAGTCCGATGGTGAATCGTCAGAACAAGCTAGCTCGCTCTTGAGCGCTTCTGGTAATAAATCATACCCTTTTTCATCTGACGATATTCCCCACCAATTCAATAATGTAGACTCCCGTTCTTCCAGGGCAAGCTCCGTCAACTTGGCTTTGCATATAATCTGTACGCAAGCTATTCGATTAGCAATAATCATCTAATGATTTCCAAGGTGAAATCAACCCGACATGCATACCGGAACCATCTTCACCATTAGCAAATCATCATGAATATATTATGACTTGCCTGTATGTAACTTAGGATTCCAAGAAGAAAAATCAGATACGTAAATTTCATTTAGAGTCACGGTCATTGGGATCTGATCGATGCTATCAGCAATTTCATCATAAGGGGGTGGCAAGACAAAGGAAAAGCCAAAATCATCATCTACAATAATTGATCCGTTAAAAATGCGCTGCCTACAAGTCACCTTTACTATCTCTCCCATTGCCTGCCCGGCGAAAAGAATTCCTTTATACAGGCCCTTGTATTTGACATTACATCCAACTGAAAAAATATTTCCATCAGGCATGGTTGCTATTGTTAGTGTGTCATTCAATACATACGAAATTCTGATTGAGTCATCTGGTAATGCATACTCCCTTTGTTTAACTTCAAAACTTGAATACATCTCATTGACATAATCATCAATCTTGCTATTTATAAACACATTTCCAATGGACGTGCCAGAAACTATATTCGCATTGAAATCAATCATCCAATCACCCGCCATTCATCAATACACCGTCAACGTAAACAGGGGAGTCTTTAATCATATCGTAGTTCTTAAACTCACCATGCCCAATACGACCAAATACTACATCTTCACCATTCTTACCAACTTTATATACCTTCCAGTAATCATTGCCATGAACATTGGGTTGGGTTGGACTCCCTCCTGGGTGATAGTCAAGCTTATATGTTGTTCCCGCCTTGGTCGTTCTAACATACTGAATATGCTGAATTGCATTTGGATTACTTGCTTGCGGGTAAGTCTTAGTCCAGCCACGCCCAGTCAGGTATGCATCCACATCTACAGGTTTTTTACCTGTCAACTTATCGACCCATCTTTGCGTTGTCCGGTTCTTTCCAGCAAATCCACATTTAAGGCCCAGCGGATCCACCCACCCCGTCGGATTCGGCGCATAGGCGTAAAGGTTCACCCCACCCAACAACCCAATCGGATCATGATTGATGAACCGCCCCACATCCGGGTCATAGTAGCGGAAGGTGTTGTAGTGCAGGCCGGTGCTGTCGTCGGCGTATTGCCCGGCAAAACGCAGTGGTTGCTCGAAGTTGCTTTGGCCGCTGTCGGTGTGCTGGCCATCGACCTTGCCCCATGCTTCATAGCGCCCGGCCCAGACCAGCTGTCCGGCTTGGTCAGTGACTTCCTGCGGGGTGCCGATCTGGTCGGTGTGGAAGTAGTATAGCTGGCTGGACTGGACCACCCCGTGGCCGTCCTGCCATTGATCGATCCGTGCCAGCGGGGCGTAGACCTGTTCGGTTTCATAGAGATAGGTGCGTACCTGCCGGCAAGCTTCAGCAGGTGCCTGGGTGCCGACCGGGTCGTGCAGTTCCTGCAGCAGGCGCAGCCCTTGCCAGACGAAGCGGGTGTGGCTGTGCGGCTTGGCCGGTTCGTGGCCGTAGATGGATTGGCTGCTGACCTGCTTGCCGATGCGCCGCCCCAGTACGTCGTAGTCGAAACGGGTGATGGTGCGGGTATCGCGTTGGGTATGTTCGGCCAGCAGCAGCCGGTCGTCGGCATCGTACACCAAGCGCAAGGTGGTGTGACTGCCTTTGCGTTTTTCGATCAGGTTGCCGTAGGCATCGTAGTCAAAGCGCAGGTCCTGGTATACCCGCAGCCGGTTGTCCTGGACGTAGCCGTCGCTGCCTTGCAGGTTGCCGGCGGCATCATAACGGAACTGCTGTTGCTGGCTTTGTCCGAACGGGGCCGGTTGGCTGCAGCTGATCAGGTAGCCGGCCGGGTTATATTGGTAGTCGATCTGGCCACGTAGCTTGTCGTGTTGTTGTAGCAGGTCACCCCGCTGGTTGTAGCGATACTGCCGCCACAACTGGCCCTGGCCGGGGGTTGGCTGCGGTGCGGCCGGCAAGCTGGGGCGGGCCGTCCCGGTGGCGGGCCCTTGGCGCCAGTCACTGCTTTGCCATTGCTTGCGGCCGAGGGCATCGTAGCCGAAGGCGGTCTGCAGTTGCCCCTGGCTGCGCAGGATTTCCCGGTGCAGGTCGTCGCGTTCGATGTCGCTGATGACCTGATCATCCAGCCGGATCTGGTGCAGGTGGCCGCTGCCATAGCGCAGGAAGCCGAGTTGCTGGCCTTGTGGCAGGGTCAGCTGGCTGAGGTTGCCCAGGTCGTCGCTGTGATAGCGCAGGCTGCCATGGCGGCTGTGTTCGGCCAGCAGTTGGCCGGCGGCGTCGTATTCCAGGCGCAACTGGTCGGGCTGGACGCCCAGCAGTTGGCCGGCCGCGGTGGGTTGCCGTTCAATGTGCAGCGGGCGGCCGAGCGGATCATAGTGGTAGCGGGTGATAGCGGTGCCATGCTCGCGCTGCAGCAGTCGACCCAACGGGTCGTACTGGTAGTGGGTGGTACGCGACAGCGGGCGGCCATCGGCCTGGGTACCGGTGGTGGTGTCCTGTTGCAGCCAGCCGGCCGGATGGTACTGGTAGTGTTTGCTGAGGCCGTCCAGGCGGTGTTCGCTCAGCAGCCGGTCGGCAGCGTCGTAGTCGAAGCGGTAGGCGGCACCATTGGGGTTGGTGAGCCGGGTCAGGCGGCCGTAGGCGTCGTAGTCGTAGCGGGTGGTGTGCTGGGCGACGTTGCGGTGTTGCAGCAGTAGTCCGCGCGGGTCGTACCGCCAGTGCTGCTCCATTTGTTGCGGATCACGGTAACGGCTGAGCAGCCCACTCGGGTCATACTCGAACTGTTCATGACTGCCATCGGCGTAGTCTATGCGGGTGACCTGACCGGCCTCATCGCGCTGGTAACGGGTCTGCTGGCCCAGGGCATCGGTGATGCCGTGCAGACGGTGTCGGGCATCGTAGTGGTAATGGGTGGTCTTGCCGGAACAGTCGACCTGCCGTTGCAATTGACCACGCGGGGTCCAGAAGAATTGCCGGCGTCCGCCACGGGCATCGATATGGGCGACCGGCAAGGCGTCGCGCTGGTATTCGTAGCGTTCGACGCGGCCGAGCGGGTCGCGCCGGCTGAGCAGGCGGCCTTGCAGGTCGTACTCGGCATGCCAACTGCTGCCGTCCGGCAGGTCCAGGCGCACCACCTGCTGGCTGTTGCCATGGTACTGGTAGCGGGTGATCTGGCCGAGCGGGTCGGTTTCCTGCTGTAGGCGGCCCAGGACATCGTATTCGAACTGTATCTGGCGGTCACCGGGCAAGTGGACGCGGACCGGGTGGCCATCGGCGTTGTAGTCAGTGCGGTATTCGTTGCCATCCAGGTCACGGCAGGCGGTGATCTGGTGATGATCGTCATACTGCCAATGGACGGTCCGGCCGAGGCTGTCGGTGACCCAGCTCTGGCGGTTGGCCGGGTCGTACCGGTACTGGTAGTGTTCGCCGCTACTGGTGCTGTGCTCGACCACCCGCGACTGGCCATCAATCGTTTCCCAGCGGTAGTCGCAGGTGAAACCGAGCAGGTCCTGTTGCTGCACCATCAATCCGTCCTGATAGCTGAAACGGCGGGTGCACTGCCCTTGCGCATTGAACACAGCCTGCAGTTGGCCAGCATGGTCGTACTGGTAACGGGCAAGGATACGGGGGGTGACATCGGCACCCGGTAGCGCTACCGGGTGATGGGTCAGCAGGCTCAAGCGGTCCTGCAGTGGTTCATAGTCGCAGCGCAGCCGGTTACCGCTGGGGCTGACGATCTGTTGTAAGCGGCCGTCGACGTAGTCAAATTGCAGCGCCTGTCCCAGTTGGTCTTCCAGCCGTTGCAGCCGGGCGGGTTGGCCATCGGCCGGCAGGTGTCCGAAGATGAAGTAGGTCTGGTCCAGGTCATAGACCAGGTAGCGGCCATCCGGCAGGCAGCCGAGGTATTTCTGTTCGGCGGCGGCGAAGCTGTTCTCGCCGGGGTGAACCAGCGGAAAGGCGATGGTGCGACCCTGGGCATCGCAATACACGAGGTGCTCATCCTGCCGCTGCAGGGTGATTTCCCAAGGCATGCGCCAACCGCGGCCGAGCAGACCGGCATCGGTCAGTCCGCTGCTGTAGAAGCGCTGGATCAGGATCGGCAACCGGTCATCGATGGCGCCATCGATTTCCTGCTGCGCCAGCAACAGTTTGCGGCCGGTGGTGGCTTCCACCGGGTGGCCGGTCAATGCGCCCCAGGCACGGCCGATGGCCGGGGCAACCACGTAGCGGGACAGGGCTTCACCGGCCATGTAACCACCGATGAATTTGGCGGCACAGGGCAGCATGGCCCGCAGCGGGGTGCCAGCGGCATTGCGCAGCAGGCCGGCCAAGCCCCCGACCAGGCCGGCGGCGGTGAAGGCCCAATCGACATAGGTGCGGTAACGGTCGGGGATTTCTTTCTCGATCGGCAGGTACTGCACCCGCCCCCCGCCGATGAACACATTCGGCGAACCAGTATCGATCTCGGCATCGCAGGTGGTGTGATCGCCCTTGCGGGCAGCCGCCTGGCTGTTGATGAAGACGTTGCCGGAGCCTTCGGCGATGAATTGTGCCGGGCTATCCTTGCTGCAGTTGACGGCGCTGCGCACGGCGTGGGCCGCCGGTTTGCTGTTGGTGAACACATCCGGGCTGCCGGTGGCGATCGCCCCGGTGACGCTGCGGATGCTGCTGCCAATCGCCTCCCCGCCCGCCAACAGCGCCTGCGCCCCCAAACCCGCCGCCAACCCCGCCAGCAAGGCCACACCAAATCCACAGGTGAAGGTCGCGAACGCCACTGCCGCAATCAGTGCCACGCCCAGCAGGGCTCCCATCAAAAATCCCGCCAGCGCGCTGCTGTGGCTGATCGGGTCCCCTACCCTCGCCGCTTCGTACATGTAGATGCTATTCCTTAGACTTCAGTTGTTTGATCGATTGCTGCAATGCCTTGGTGGTGGGTGATACAGACTGCGCTCAGGCACCTCTTGGCACGAAGCTGCCCAACCACTCATCCCACAGCTGATCGAAGGTTGCATCCAACGCATGCGCGCAGCTTGCGGAAAAAATCAACGCCCGCTCCGGGCTGATCAAGAATGCAGCCTGACGTTGCCAAACAGTGACTTTGCCATTCTTATAGTGGGCATCAATATGTTCACCTTCAATCGACTGGCTGTCACGCCCCAGCACCGCAACCTGACGCCGATCAACCTTATGGCCGGTCAACTTGGACTTCATGATGCCCAACTGTCGATCGACATATGTTGTCAACGTTTCACCGTCCAGCAGCTGATCCCGGGCAATGCTCAGATTCGGTGCACTGGCCGTTCGATCCAGCACGATAAATACATTGGCAGTACGGTCACTAAAGCCTGCGGGCAACACAATGCTACCCTCATGCAGATGGTACAGGTCATTTTCGGTATTGCTCATCGCTTCACTGTTCTTGGATTGAAATGACGGACATCAACCACGCTGACCGGCCATCTTGCCGGCCAGGTCGCTGTTATTTATTGATATTGACTGGCGCGCCCTGAATGATATGTTGCGCAGTCGAGGTCGACGTGATGGTCGTCCCGTTGATCTTGATGTTGACACCCTGAATATCGATATTGCCATCTTTATCCATGGTGATCTTGCTTGATCCGACTTCCAGCGTAATGGTGGTTTCCGCCTTGATCTTCACATATTGCGTTTCTGCAGTCAGATCGATGTACTGCTTGGCCTTGGCATCAATATAGGCATCAGTCGACTGAAACGAGATCTGTTGTTTGACCTTGGTTCGTTGGTAGCCGCTGGTGACATCGACAGTATGTTCCGGCCCATTGATGACGGTATTCTTTTTATTCTGTACCGTCGTGACCATATCCTTTTGAGAATGGATATTGATCAGCTCGCTGCCCTTGGTGTCGTGAATCACCATTTCACTGAATCCCCCACCACCTGGGGTGGAACGGCTCTTGAAACCCATCATGTGGGCGCCGTCGGGCAGCTTGTACGGGGCAGGCTGGTCGGCATTGAACAGCCTGCCGGTACAGATCGGACGATCCGGATCCCCTTCCAGGAAATCGATAATCACCTCCTGCGCAATACGTGGGATAGCGACCGTCCCCCAGCCCTGGCCAGCCCACGGTTGCGAAACACGAATCCAGCAACTACTGCGCTCATCTCGTCGACCATGACGATCCCAGTGAAATTGCACCTTGATACGACCATACTGATCGGTATGGATTTCCTGGCCTTTAGGGCCACCCCTTTCAAGGTCTTGTTGAGCAATCAGGTGTATCCTGCTGATTGCAATGCGTACGAGGGAGAGCGGAAATCTGGCAAGCGATTGTGGAGCGATTTGAGCAGC
>NZ_SCOH01000086.1 GCF_005503445.1 Chitinivorax sp. B
GCCCACCCTCATGCCAAAGCCCAATACTGCAGCCTGATGGCCCCCCAACCCGTCTCCCCCCAATTGGCCCAGACCACGAGTACGGAATTTTTCGATGATCACCACCGGGCTGTCGGTCACGATCTCCAGCATGCGCTTGACGCCCCACACCGTACCGCGCAGCCGCCACAACATCATCGCCTCGGCGATGAAAGTACGGCGGGCACGTTCCGACCAGCGCTCATCCAGCACCAAGCCCAACCAGCCGGCCAGCCAGGGCAAGATGCTGACCGATACGCTGAATGGCTTGAACAAGGCGTGACGATGGGCATGCTGAATCGCCAGATCCTGATGCAGTCCGGCCACTGGGTTGAGGTAAGCCTGTGTAAAGCCACGCATGGCCTCATGCCGCGAATACAACTTGGGCAAGCGGCGTAACCAGTCATGGCCTGGATGTTCGGCCCGCACGCTGCGCAGCCGGGGCGTTGCCCGTGACGTGCCGATGAAGTCGATGACCAGCCATAAGTAGCGGCCCGGCATGGTGGGTACGGCAGCTTCGTAGGTGGCAAATTCATCATCGGCAATCCACCATGGCTGTTCGCTGCCATCGCTGCGACGGACGACAGGGCCGCCCAGTGCGTCATCCACCGGCATGTCGATGGCCAATGGCATGGGCGTGGCTGCTTCTTCAAGGGGGGTAAAGGGTGCAGTGAACAACGGGGGATCGCGGTCGATACGGTCGTCAATATCTTCGTCGTCATCGCTGACAATGCCTTGCACGCAAATCGCCGTATTGGGCGGGATACAGGCATCCAGCAACACACGTCCCCAAACGGTTTGATAACTGCCGCTATCCAGCCGGAAGCTGACTACTCGGCCCCGCCCTAGATATTTGACCCGTGCAGCCACCGCATGCCGTACTCCTTTAGCGGTCCAATACACGATGCGGCCATCGGGCGTGTCGACAATGCCCATGCCGTCGTAACCCCGTGCTTGCAACGGTTCGGCCAAGCCATAAGTACTGCTGCCGATATCCAGTTGCAGAAAGTCTTCATTGGGGCGTCGCGCCACGACCAATCGTTCTTCATCACCATGTCCCACCACCACGATGTCGGTCGCGAAAGCCAGTGGATTGGTCCCGCCCAGCGGCACAGGTAGCGGGCTGGCACGCCAACGGCGCGGGCACCCCAGCTCAAACAGGGCGGCGGCCGCCTCATGTGCCCGCCCCAGCACAAACAACCGGCCATCATTGGCAAAACTCAGCCTTGCCGGGGCTGCGATGCCAGCCAGGCTGATCGGCAAGTGCCGCATGCCACGTGTAGCGGACAGCTTCCACAGCTGCGCCGGGATTGCCGATAGGCCATAGACCCAGCCATCGAAATAGGCGATGTCGCACGCGCCGGGCGGTACCGCTTGTGTATGCAGCAATCGTTGCTGGATCAGGTCAAACACCGCAACCCTATTGCTGGCGGTATCGAGGATGAACAAATGATCGGCATCGTCACAGGCCAACGCACGAGGTGTGAATGCCGGCACCAGTGGCGACACCGGTGCAAAATCCCCACCTGCCGACACGGCCTGGCTGCCCAACACGTCGGCAGTCGGCAGATCGCGTTGTGGATGCAGTGGGTCGAAGGCCCCCCATAGCACGCGTTCGATCCGGTGGGCTGCCGGTATGCTGTGAAACAGTCGGCAATAGCGATCAAAGGCCAGGCCAGCACCCAGCTTGTCTGGCACGACACCTGGATCGCCCGGCGTGGCATCGCCCTCCCAACCCAACTGCACCACGCCGTCGATCACCGTAGTATGGGCAAAGCTGCAACGCAGCCAGGGCATGGCGCCGGTGATGGTGACAAAAGCAGGGTCGGGATAGCGTTGCGCACTCATGTCAGCATTCCTCGCGCAGTACCGGAATCGGCAGCACCACGCCATCCGGCGGTACCGGGTTGATACCCTCGCCCGGTGCAGGTAGTGGCAGGCCGTCGACGACCGTGATGGCCGCCAGTTCGGGCACTTCCCAGCGCTTCAATTCCACCGTACCGGCCACCCATTGAGCACCGTTCCAACCGGCAACACCCAAGCCTTCCAGGTATTCCACCCCTTCCACTTGCAGGGCTGCGGCTTCCAGCTCCGGCCCATACACGCGACGACCCAGCGGCCAGCCCTGCCCTGCCGGCCCATAAGGCGACAGCGGTGCCAGATATTGACGCAGCACCAGCTCCACCCATTTGCGCACCGCCTCGATGCCATATCCGGGCTTCACCTTCAATGCCACTGACACGGCCACCTTTCGATAGGTCGGCGGCAACACATACAGCTCGGTGGTGACCAGCCGGCGTTGATCCAGCCATTGGCAAACGGCCCGCAACATGGCTGCATCCGGCATGGGGGCATTGGGATGATCCGGGTCTTGCTGTGGCCACACCACCACGCTGACCACGCCAGCTGCTTCGGCATCGGGCACTTTGGGGTGAAAACGCGGCAGGCACTCGGCACGACCCACCTGCGCACCCGGTGTCATGGCTGCGAGTTCCTTGAAATCATCGGCCGTCACGGTCCGATCACGGCGTCGCAGCTCGCCCGGAATACGTGCCAATGCGGCCTCGACACCCTCCGCATCCGCACCGCAAACGGCGGGCAATGGGTTACTGACTTTGACGCCGGGCAGGTCGATCTTGGCAATGGCCTTGGCGGCCACATTGCCCTGCACGCCCCCACCCCAGCGATAGCCGCGTACCCGAATCCGCTCGCCCCATTGCGGTATGCGGCCACGCAGGCCGTCACCAAACCGCAGCGTACCTGCTTCCGGGTCCAGCATCACATGACGCGATTCGCGACCGCTACCGAAGAAGTCATCCACCCGGCTGTAACGCACCCACTGCCCTCCAACCCGACCCCCCTCTTCCACCTCCACGATGATCTGATCACGGTGGTCGTCTGGCAGCACCGGCCGATGCGCCAACGGCAGTTGCTGACCCGGTTGGCCGTTGCCGTCACCCAGGTACTGCGCATCGGCCACACGCGCTTGCTCGGCCTCGGTGGCGTTGACAATGATCAAGCGATATTGCCCGAAGCGGCTGCCATCACGTCGAAACACACGCACCCACGCCACCAGCTTGGCTTGCTGTTCGTCATCCAGCAGGGGTGGAAAATCACCCGCACCAGCCAGGTCGATATCCACAGCCGGCAAACCGATCTCATTCTTGGCATTGGGTAGGCTTAACCTGACCGTGCCGCCTTGGGTCAGACCACGGGTGCTATCCGCCTCGATCTTCAGGTTCGCATACTGCGGCTGGCTATTTTTCAGCGGGCGCGCGGTGGAAATCTGCCAGCTCAGTTGTGGTGGGCTGGGCAAGCCCGTCACCCCCAGACAGGGATCGATCTGATCAATGCCCCCCACCGGCAGGGCGGGCTCAAAACCCAGGTTCAGCAAGGCTTGCCCGTCCGGTTTCTGCCATTGCGCCAGATCAAAACCATCTTCTGCCAGCAAGGCGATCCAGATCATGCCATCGACCGCTGTACTGAAATCCACTGGTTCAGCCAGCTTGGCCGGGTCCAACACACGTGGGCTGTAATAGACACGTGGCCGCTCAGCCAGCTCATCTGGCAAGGCATCCACCGTGCGTAACACGAAGGCATGCACTTCACTTTCATCATCGGGCGACGGCGCATCGGCCCGTGCCCGCGACAAGGCCACGCAGGACACTGGCCAGGCATGGGTTTCGGCCACGGTCTGAAATTCGACCTTGCCCGCCTTGGCGACGGTTTTCTGTGGTACTGCCACACCGGCGGCTTTATCGGTGGTCAAGGCCAGCAGTGCCCGTGCCGGCTGCGCTGGCAATAGCGGAATTTGCAACAGTTTCAGGTATTCCAGATAGCTGGCTTCTGGAATCTGGTTGAAGCGGAACAACAGGCTTTCGGCCTGAAACGCAAACAGCTCCAGCAAGGTAATGCCAGGGTCGCTTTCATTATGGTCGGTCCACGTCGGGTTGTAGACGGGGATGCGCGCCTTCAGCTCGGCAGCCAGCTGCGCATAGCTGCGGTCATCCAGTATCGGGCTTGGCAGGGGCATGGCTCTACTCCAGGTAGAACGGATAGACCAGGTTATCCGGTCGGCCGTCCCGCAAATGGGTATACGCAATTCGAATCATCACCAGTGCCGGCTCATCGCCCGGCAGTACCTCCACCCGGTCCACACTGATGCGGGGCTCCCAGGTACGTAACGCAATCTCGATTTCACGTTGCATCAGGGCCCGGGTCGAGGTGGTGTTGGGTTGCATCAGGAACCGTCGCAGCCCACAACCAAACGTGGGTAACATCAGGCGCTCGCCCGGTTCGGTATCCAGAATCACCGCCATCGACTGACGCACTTTCTCCGGCCCGCTGGCTTGTGGCAGCTGGCCCAACGTATCTGGGGTCATGGGCAGGGCCAACCCGTTGCCCAATGCAGCGACGCGATTCATGCGAATTCTCCCGTGGTCGGCAGGAAGGGTTCGTCCCGCCATTGGCAGATGCGACGCGGTTCATATTGCAGGTTGCCGGTCAGATCCAGCTGGGCGCCATCGTCAGCAGTTTTTGCAGCCTGTTCGGTCATGACGCTGGCCAGATCGGTCAGCGGCGCTGCCGAGTATTGATCGAGTGTCGGGCGAATCGCCGCAGCGCGTGGGTGATGCGCAGGGTTGGGCGCCCCGCCAGGAAGCAGCAGCGGCTCGCCAGACACCTGCGCCATCATGTGCGACAGCTTATCGGTCAAATCGCTGTGCAGCCCGACGGCGGTTTTGATGCCCCCTTGAAATTCAAACTGGAAGCCGGCCGCATCCACATTGACCCCTGGTGGGATCGCCGCCAGTTCGGCCTGCAAAATAGGATCAAGCTTGAAGCTGGGCAGAATGCAGAACTTCAGCGCCAGCAAGAACCACAAGTTGAAGATGAACACCACGATGGGCAGGAACAGGTTCAGCACAAACAGTGCCACCAGTGTGATCAATGGGATGGCAAAGAAGCAGAATGCATCGCCACCCATACTGCCACCTGACAACGATGTACCGGAAATCTTGGGCTGCAGCGATTGCGGCTGCACAAATTTCACCGGTGAAAACTTGCCAACCGGCCTTGCCAGGACTTGCGCTGCCAGCTCCGCCAGGTTGGGCATCTGTACCGTCACCGGCCGATTGGCCGTGCCCTGCAGATCAAACTGTGAAGCCAGCCGATATTGTTCAGTCGGCGCGCTCCATACCAGTTCGCCCTCGCAATCCGGCGCGTTCACGTTCAGTCCTTGGCGTGGGCAACAGCAGGCGTGGCGGCGGAAGAAACTGCGGATTTCATAAGTGGATCGGTCATCAAACCGCGCCTCGCCACTGTTGGTGGTATCAAATGCCGATGTCGGCACCACGCCAAAGAACAGTGCACGCCCTTTTGCGTCGTGCGCTGGGTTGGCCGGATCAGGGAACATGCGGTAGAGCGGGAACCAAGCTTCCTGAAGCGTCGTTGGGGCGTCTTCCACCTCTTGCCAGCTGCCGACACCGGGATGCGCGCTGGGCACCCAGCCTTCTTCGAACACGCGCACACCATTGGCCTGACGCCAAGCATCCAACGCCTGCCTTTTTGCTGCCACCAGCGCTTTTGCAGTCTGCCATGCCGCTTCAAACTGCCCGGCCTGCTTCATTCTGGCGACTTTCTCGGCCCGTTTGCGCGCCGCTGCGGGTCGTACAGGCACGGTCTGTTCCAGTTCGCCCAGCTTACCTTGTGCCGCGACCAGTTCCCGCAACAAGGCCACAGCCTGTGGGCGAGATTCCTCCGGATAATCCAGCCGCTTGCGCCGTACCACGAAGCCCGCCTGACATACTTCGTTGTCCGGCACCGCCGGGAAGCCCGGCACATCGCAATGCAACTCACATACCACCAGGTAATGCCGACCATGTGCCGGCAAAAACAATTTGCGAATGCCAGTGCCCACCAGCTGCGACCGACGCAAATCGGTCACCGGCTCGCCCTTTTGCCAGGGCTTGCCATCCGACTTCATCGGAAACAGAGCCGCCAGCTTACCTACGAACTGGCCTGGGTTGGCCGCAGCCAGATTCACTGCAAACACCTGGTCGTCTTCGTTGTAACGGACGGAGTGTTGCAGATCTTTGATGAACTCATTGATGAAATCATCACTGGCAAACTTCTGGATCACCGGCGCCGTACCCCGGCCACTGCGTGGTACGCCTGCAAGCGGCCAGCGGTACCAAGGGGCGGTAATGGCCCAAGGGTGGGTGATGGTAGTCATGGCTGAGCTCCACAGGCCGCAGGAATATCTGCATCAACAGCACCCTGCATGCCTTCAATCGCTACACTCGACCCGATCCAATCACGATCAACCCACATATGCCCGCCTTCGCCTGAATCGCTTCATGAAAATGAACCAATTGTTCAGCAGTCGATTATTACTTGCTTAAATCCGACCAGTTATAAACACCGCCAGATCCCAATTTTTTGGCGACTGCCACATCATTTTCATTTGATATGGATTTAATCGCCAAACCACGAATATTGTTTTGCAGATTCAAGGCCTGCTTCAGTGAAACAGGTTTACCCACCGTAACGTAATAAGTGGATTGCCCATCAAGCTTGACCACATTCACATCATTTTCCTTGCCAATCTCACTGCCTTTGATGAGATCGGCAATTTCCTTGGCATTTTTTTGTGCCACGGCCAAATCTCTGGTTTTACCTACCACATAAATCGATTTCTCCATCGGTACCGATTGCAATCCCAGTGCCGCTTTCACACCATCCGTCACACCTGGGACAACATCACTTTTCTGGATCTGCTGTGGCACGTACTGCTTACGCAAGGTATCGTCGGCCAATGCAACACCAACGAAAGGCGCCAGTAATGCCTGAGACAAGCTTTTGATCTGACTGGCCTCTTCAAACCCAGGCAGTTTCTGTACATCCGGTGGCTTTGACACAATTGCCAGCAATATGCTGGGTGCCAATAATCCCATGGTGAAAGAGCTTCTGCGGGCCCTCGATTCGTCCGGATGGTCGTCACAAAACAACCAGCCAACCAACATGCCCAGTACCAGATAACAACCATAGGTCAAATAGGCACCTATTCGTGTTTCGCTGGATATTTCCGGCGACAGGTAAAAATTTGCCCCCATCAGTTTCAACAGACTCAGCGATATTGCCCCAGGGCGGGATCGAACTTGCCAATGGCATCCTAAACTATGGCTTTCGCATGCCTAGCATGTGAGCTTTTGTGTAGGGCAAGCACATTTTTACCAGTGAAAGTACGCTTTTAGC
>NZ_SCOH01000087.1 GCF_005503445.1 Chitinivorax sp. B
CAACCACCTGATCGGCGGCTCGGGCAACGCTGCCATCCCGACCGCCCCGACCCTCAGCGTTCAACGCCACCCCAACCCGATGGTGGGATTGCGCCCTTATACCGTCAGCTGGTCATCCAGCCACGCCACGCGGGTGACGTACCAATGCAAGGCAGGGGGCACCGGTTACAACGATACGATCACCTTGGCGACCCCCAACGGCAGTGCTGTCGAAACGGCCAGCCTGGCATGGGTTGGCCACCCCTCGACCTGCACCTGGACGGCCTATGGCCCCGGTGGGGTGCGCAGCATCACCGACACCATGACCACGGTGGCCAACACTGCCCCCAGCGTGACCTTGACCCACCCCGGCCAGGTGCGCAGCGGCGCATCCATCCTGTTGCGTGCGACCGCCAGTGATCCGGACAGCAACGATGGCGTTGCCAACGTCTACTTCTTCGTCAATGGCACGCTGATTGGGCCGGGCACCGTCAATGGCGGCCAATACGAACGTGCCTGGACCGCACCGGCCACCGCCGGCACCTACACGATCACCGCGCAGGCCGTTGACCGCTGGGGCGTGCAGGGGCACAGCACGGTCACCCTGGTTGTGGAAGAGCGTAACCCTATGCCGGATCAGCCGGTTCCCAATGGCCATCCGGCTGGAACCCTGCCTGGACAGGTCGAGGTGACCGCTGCCGGGGCGGCCAGCTACAGCATTCCGATCGCGGTCCCACCCGGCACAGCGGGTGTGGTGCCCAGCATCAGCCTGAACTACAGCAGCCAGGCCGGTGACGGCATGATCGGCTATGGCTGGTCGCTGGGCGGACTGCCTGCCATTACCCGTTGCCCTAAAACCCGTGCACAGGATGGCATCGGTAATGAGCAGGCTATTTCCCTGACCGCTTCAGATCAATTCTGCCTGGAAGGGCAGCGATTGATGCTGGTCAGTGGCACCCATGGCGCCACCGCAGAATACCGCACTGAACTGGATGGCTTCAGCAAGATTCTGTCCTTTGGCAGCAACCCGGCCAATGGCCCGGTACGCTGGGAGGTGTGGACCCAATCCGGCAATCGCCTGGATCTGGGCAGCACCGACGATTCGCGGGTGGAAGCACAAGGCAAGACCGCCATCCTGAAATGGACCCTGGCCAAGCTCAGCGATGCGCGCAGCAACTATTACACCGTGGCTTACGACAAGCTCCCGGCGGAGGGAGAGCACTATCCACGCCTCATCACCTATACCGGCAACAGTAACCAGGGGGTGGCACCGTATAACGCCATCCGCTTCCATTACGATACCAGCCGCAGTGACCCGCAACTCGGGTACGTGGCGGGCTCCAAGGTCAGCGTGCTGCGTCGGTTACGGGCCATCCAGACCCATATCGATACGGCGGCCGATGGCTCGGGCGGGGCCATGGTGCGGGAAGTGTGGATTGGCTATGCGCAGAATCCGCAGACCAACCGCAGTCTGGTCACCAGTCTGACTGATTGTCATCAAGTGGGGGAATGTCTACCGGCCACCACCTTCAAGTGGACCGCCATGGGCGCGGCTGATCAGGGCTTCAATGGGGCCGGCAGTGGCGTGTGGGGGGGGCCGGCCGTGGCCATCCCCGATGGCGCCAACAAACAGGCCCACGTCAGCGGCACCGTCATTCCGGCCGACTTCAATGGCGATGGCAAGGTCGATCTGGCCACCTCGCGCGACAACGGGCAGTGGCAGGTCTGCCTCGCCACTGGTGACCGCTTTGATTGCCAGACCTGGTCTGGTCCCAATACCACCAGCCGCTTGGTGTTGCTGGGCGATTTCAACGGTGATGGACGCACCGACCTGGCCAAACCGCCCACCGTGGTCACCCGGCAAGACCCGTGGCAACTGTGCTTCTCCACGGGCAGCGGCTTCAGTTGTGAGCACTGGACCGGCCCGGTGTCCTATGGTGATGTCGTGGTCGGCGACTTCGATGGCGACGGGCGGACGGACATCGTCTCCTCGACTTCCCAGGTGTTGTGCCAATCCAAGGGGTTGGCCAGCGTGGCCACCGGCTTTGCCTGCCGGCCTTACGCCAACACCAAGCATCTGCTGCAGGCACCACGGATGCCATCCGGTGAGCCCAGCATGTTCCAGTTCCAGCCGCTTAGCCAGGATATCGATGGCGATGGGCGGGCTGATCTGATTCGTTTCGCCATCATCGGTGCCGTTGGCCAGTATGCTGACTTCTCGGCCTTGCGGGCGGATGGGCAAGGTTTCAACACCCTGGCCAATGCGCGTGGTGCGCGTGGTGGAGAGGATGTGCGCTACGCTACCGCCGGCGGCAGCTGGTTTGCCGATCACACCCGCGACCCGCTGCAATCCTACCCGGATTGGCTGGTGGGCTTTAAGCCCATCGACACGGTACCGAACACCGGTGCCTTGCAATACTGCAGCTTCACCGGGGCCGATATCCGCTGCCGGGATGTGTTCAAGAACAGCGATGTGCCGGACGTGTTCAACGAGCTGTTCGCCGACATCGACGGCGATGGCCGACCCGATGGCCTGCATTGGGATACCGCACGCGGCAGTTGGCGGCTGTGCCAGCTGAGCGCGGGCGCGGCCAGCTATAGCTGTAGCGACTGGGCCGGCCCGCGCGCGCCCGATTTCGCTGCCCACCTGTTCGGTGATTTCAATGGCGACGGCAAGACCGATCTGGCCCTCTATGACCAACCCAGCGGCAGCTGGCGGGTGCAGTTGGCCGGGGGGCCTAAACTGGACCTGTTGCGTGAAGTCACCAATGGCCGGGGCCACACCACCCAGGTCAGCTATCGCCCGCTGACCGATGACGCGGTCTATACCCCAGACACTACTCCGGTTGCCGGTGTGCGGAACGAGCGCAACAGTCAGCAGGTGGTGTCACAGCTGCAAAGTAGCAATGGCATGGGGGGCTGGTTCACCCGCAGTTACCGCTACAGCGGCCTGAAATCCGACCTGAACGGGCGGGGTTCGTTGGGTTTTGCCACCACCCAGGTGACGGATGTCTCGTCGTCGGTGGTCACCACCACCCACTACCGTCAGGACTACCCGTTCATCGGCCAAGCCGCGCTGATCAGCGAGCGCCACAGCAATGGCACCGAATTGCGCCGCGACAGCTATGACTGGGCCGAGCGGCCGACGGCAACCGCCGCCCTGTCTGGGCAGTCGATCCGGTTCCCGTTCGTGACCCGTCACGTGCAAACCCTGCGCGAACTGAACAATGGGGCAGAGATCGGCAGCCTCATCACTGAAGTGCCCGCCGACGGCAGTGGTTACGATGCGTTCGGCAACCTGACACTGCAAAAGACCCAGCAGCTGGCGCGGGGTGCAAGCCATGTCACGCTCACCCGCAATCGCTTCGACAACCACCCGGCCAGCTGGCAAATCGGCTTGCTGCGGGAAAGCATCCTGAATAAGCAGTTCGGCGAATCCAGCATCACCCGCACCACCACCTTCGATTACGACGGGGCTGGGCAATTGCTGCGCGAAACCCTGGAGCCGAACGAGGTCAGCCTGAAGGTGGTGCGCGAGCTGGGCCGCGATGGCTTTGGCAATGTCACCCGCAAGACCCTGCACTGGACAGACCCGGTCGCCGGCAGTGTTAAAACCCGCAAGGAGGAAGCGCGGCAATTTGATTCTACCGGCCGCTTCCCCCACACCTTCACCAATGCCCTGCAACACACCGAAACCCGTGACTACAGCAAACTGCATGGTGCCCTGACCTCGCTGACCGGGCCGAACCAGCTCACCACCCGCTGGCAATACAATGCCTGGGGGCACACGCTGCGGGAAAGCCGTCCGGACGGTACCGCCACCACCTGGACCAACCAGCGCTGCCTGGATGAATGCGGCGATGCGGTCAGCATCCTGACCACGCAATACTGGGCTGGCCAAACGCAGATTGCCGCACCGGAAGAAAGCCACTTCGACGCCCTGAACCGCCTGGTGCAAGCCCGCACGTGGGGCCGCAATGGCGTGGCGATTCAGGTGCAGCAGCGCTACGACCCCCGTGGCAACCTGGTGGCGGTATCGCGCCCGTTCGCAGCGGGCAGCAGCCCAGTCTGGGCCCGCTATGAGTTTGACGACCTGGGTCGCCAGACCAAGCGCATCACCCCGGATGACCAGGGGGTACTACAGCACGATCGCACCGATTATGCCGGGCTGCAAACCACCTATACCAATCCCAAATCGCAAACCCGCATCGAGTGGCGCAACGCCATCGGCAAACTGGACACCGTCATCGACGCCGATGGCAAAGCACTGCAGTTTGCCTATGACGCCTTCGGCAACCTGATCCGCACCCTCGACGCCAAGGGCAACCCTATCCAGATCGGGTATGACCGGCTGGGTCGCAAACGCAGCCTGCACGACCCGGACCTGGGGGCACGCCAATATGAGGTCGATCCCTTGGGGCAGGTGTACCGGCAAACCGATGCCAAACAGCAGGTCACCCACTTCACCCATGACGAACTGGGCCGGCTGACCCGTCGGCTGCAACCCGATCAGGACAGCCGTTGGTTGTATGACACCGCCGCCCATGGCATCGGCAAGCTGGCGGAAGCGTTCACGCTGCGGGGTGATGGCGGCAAGGACTATCAGCGCATCGAAAGCTACGACAGCCTGTCACGACCGTTGACCACCCGCACCAGGCTGGACTGGGACTACACCGCCACCCGCAGCTATGACCCCGCCGGGCGGCTGGGCAGCATCAGCTATGGGCGCACCAGCCATGGCGGCAGTAGCGGCCCCAGCCACACCGTGGTCTATGGCTACACCCCCTTGGGCTACCTGGAACAACTGACAGCCCAACGCCACGGCGCCGACAGCAAAGTGGTGTGGCGGGCCACCGGCACCGACACCGCCAACCGCATCAGCCAGGTGCAACTGGGCAATGGCCTGCGCAGCAACCGCACCTTCAACCAGTACACCGGTCGCGTGATGGCCATCAGCAGCGGGGCGGACAACGGCACCTCCACCAGCAATGGCGCCACCGTGCAGAACGACAGCTATGGCTATGACGTGCTCGGCAATCTGACCCGCCGCAGCCACCTGATGTGGACTGCCGGGCTGCCGTATCAGGAAAGCTTCAGCTATGACCCACTGAACCGGCTGCAGACCAGTCAGGTCAACGTCGGCGGCACCGCCCAACCGCCCATCAGCTATGGCTTCGATGAAATCGGCAACCTGAGCTACCGCAGCAATCTCGGTCACTACCGCTATCCGGCCAGCGGCGCCACCGCCATTCGGCCACATGCGGTCAGCAGCATTGTCGGTACCGTCAACGGCGTGGCCAACCCGGCCTTCAGCTATGACGACAACGGCAACCTGCTGAGCGGGGCCGGCCGCACCCTGAGCTGGACCGCGTTCAACCTGCCCAGCCGCATCAGTGACACCCGTCACGGCAGCCGCCAGGTCAGCTTTGCCTATGGCCCGGAATACCAGCGCATCCGGCAAACCCTCACCGGTGCCGCTGCCACCCAGCCGAACCGGGTGATCTACGCCGGCGCCATGGAAAAGGAAACCTACGGCCACCAGACCCTGCTCAAAACCTACCTGCCCAACGGCATCGGCTATCTGGTGGAAACCCTCGCCGGCAGCGACCCGGCCGCTACCGCCACCGGCCCCCAGCAGCTTGCCTATTTCCATCGCGATCACCTGGGCTCGGTGATTGCCCTCAGCGACGACAGCGGCGCGGTCAAGGACCAACTGTCCTACGACCCATGGGGCCAACGCCGCCATCTGGATGGCAGCGACGACCCCAACCGCACCCTGACCGGCGAGCTGGACCGCACCGGCTATACCGGCCACGAACACCTGGACGCAGTCAGCCTGATCCACATGAACGGGCGGGTGTACGACCCGATCACCGCCCGTTTCCTGAGCCCCGACCCAACGGTGCCGGATGCGGACAATCAACAGCAGTACAACCGTTACAGCTATGTGCTGGGCAACCCGCTGAGCTATACCGACCCGAGTGGCTTTGCCACGGTGCCGGCAGAAACATTACCGGATTACGTTGAACAGGTTATGGGGAAACGGATCGTCAGCAAGACCGACAGCTTGGCGGATAACTGGACCTTGGGCTGCATCGGGATCAGTTGTGGTAATGCCTTTGCCAACTGGAACTTGCGCCCAGCCTATGCCGGGAATAACGTTGCATTGCCGCGGCCGATGCCAATACCGCGCACGCCCAGTCTCGGCTTGGGTGATTTGCTGGGCAAGTTGGGTTCCCTGTTCAGCAAGGCGAATTTGGGGCTGGCGTTGTTCACCTGGGACAACAATGCCTTCAAGGAAACCAAGTGTCTGGATGGCAGCATCTGCAGTGTGGCGCAGGCGGATGAGGGGCAGACGGCTGAAGCGGCGATATCTGGTGAGGTTGTAGCTGCTGGGAGTGGGGCGCCGGAACCGGATGATGACAAGCCTGGTAGAACTAAACACGGTCAACAACGCGCCGAGGAAGCTAAGACTGATTCACATCGGAGTGTCGGCGATTCAAATCGTGTAGTACGGGAGGGGCGGAAATTTATTGACAATGACACTGGAAATACAGTCTACGTAAATGGCGATAGAGTTGTTGTTGTAAACGAGCACGGAAGCGTTGTAACTCAGTTCAAAAACACACGAGCTAACACAGTCTCACGGATTCAATCTGGTCGATGGACTCCAGTTGATTGAAGGAAAAAGAAATGAATTTATTTCAAGAGGTTATGATTTGGAGGATGGTTGAAGAAGGTGCTGCGGTGAGATATTGCTGTATTCGTGACTTGAATACCAATAAATATGGAGTTCAAAGCGCAGATTTCTTTAGATTGCCACTGGATGAAAAGCAGTTTCGTTTTTTTGAAAAACAGTTTGTAGAATTGTTTATTGAGATACCTATTCAAGAGCGATGTGGTTGGTTTGATTCTATTCAAGAAGCAATTGATGCTCATGATAAGGAATTCATGTAATTACAAAATAGAGTTAACTGGATTGTAAGTATGAATTTGTAAGGCATTCCACATCGGGTTTGAGGGCGGGTTGACGAAGAGGACAGTGGCCATGTCGAAAGCAAACGCAATCTGGGTACGCGAGAGGTATACAGTGGCTACCGAACCGTCGTCAGCGTCGGTTCACTGGGTCTGGACTTGGTACCGGTACTGGGTTCGGCCAAATCGGCAGC
>NZ_SCOH01000088.1 GCF_005503445.1 Chitinivorax sp. B
GGCTATTCGTAAAAGTGTGTGGGCGCCGGATGGTGCCAAAGATGCCGCACGACGCTAGTAAATCGTAAAAGCGTGTTGTGTTTCTTGTCAAGAGAGGCTATGATACAGCCACTGAACTTCGTAAAATCTTGTTGGAGTGACCATGCAATACAACCCCGCCTTCGTTGGACATCGCCCCATCCTCACAGATGACGACAAGCTGTGGCTGCATGGCCTTGCCTCCAAGTTCTCGCTTGAGCGGTTTAAGAATGACGCCCGCAGTTACGAAGAAACGATTGTGGATTTCGTCTACACGTCGGCGAAGATTGAGGGCAATACCTATGACCGGATCGACACGGATAATCTACTGCGATTGGGTGTAACGGCGGGTGGCAAGAGATATTCTGATGCAATCATGCTCGTCAATCTCCGGGATGGTTTCGGAAAGATTATGGCGACAGAAGCCACGACGGAGCTTGATCTGGATTACCTTTGCGACTTGCATAAGGTTCTCATGAAGGACTTACTCCCTGTACATGAGCAGGGGATCGTTCGCACAACCGCAGTAACTATCGGAGCCACAACCTACGAGCCTCCTGCTGATCCGGGGCGTCTGCGCTCAGAGATCAAATTTATTCTGCCGGAGGCGAATAAGTATGCCGATCCATTCGAGAAGGCGATTTATTTGCATTGCAATCTTGCATATTTGCAGTATTTCCGGGATGGAAATAAGCGAACCTCCCGCATGATGCAAACTGCTTCTCTAGTGCAAGCGAATACGCTGCCATTGTTCTTCAATGACACGCTGATTGGTAAGTACCAGCGCGCCACCATCCAGTATTACGAAACAGGCGACTACGCACCTTATGTTTCCTTTTTTAAGGAGAACTACGAGCTTGCCATTTCAAAGCTGCTTGGCGAACACTCTCCTGCACTGAGTATCCACGAATCCGAAGAGTTTGATCGAAGGGTTTCTCAGTTGCCGGATTTGAGGAAATCTGTTGGCGCGGCGCACACATTTTGGTTGCTGGCTCAAGAAGCAATTTCATCCGGCGGTTCTGCAAATGCAGTCAACTGGCCTGATGTTGAACGCCGAGCTATCGTTGAAAGCATTCAGCAGAACGGTCAATCGCCAGACGGCGTTGGCGCTGTTATTTGTAAATATAGCCCCGGTGCAAGCTCATCTGAAAAGCAACAAGCCATTCTCGATGACATCAAGCGCCTTGCGCCCAGCCTACAGGCGGAATACGCCAAGGCGCGAGGTGAGAAGAGGTGTGAGCCATGAAGTTCCCCGGAGCCAAACGCCGCCCTCCCTTCGGGACGCTGCCACGGCACAAGCGCAGCCACGAGGTCATTCGCCTTAAGGGCAAGATGCGCCGTGACGCAGCCGAGTATGGCGAGCGGTTCACCAGCCGCCTCGTGTTGAATGAGCCGGGTCGCCCCGACCTGTACAACCAGTGGTTTGATTTCTACTTTCCGGGCACGGATCGGTTCACGATCTGGAACGCCAGTTTCGTGACCGCCCGCAAAGCGTTCTGGGACAAGGCTCATGACATCGCACACACCCGCGTGGCCGCGATGCTGACGCCGGAAGAGCGAGAAGAGAACTCCAATTGGGAGTTCGTACCAGCACAGCGCTCAAGCACCGGAAAAATCCTCACCTACAAACTGGCCGAGTGCGAAGAAATGCGCTTCGAGCAGTTTGGTGGACTGACCTTTCATGAGCAGTGGCTCAAGCTGGAAGCAGAGATTGCGCGCAACGAGCCGCCCGTGATTCATGAATCCTTCAAGCTCGACCGCAGCTACGTCTACGGCATCGGGTTGAAGATCGTGCTTGATGTGGATGTCGTCAATCAGACATCCATCGAGGCCGCCATTGATCGCTTCATCGAGCTTGGCGAAACCGATTGGGTATCGCCTGAAACCGTGCCCCGCGACCGTTTACCTGTAGTGAGCGAGCACGAGGCATTGGCGACCATCAAGTTTCCAGCGGAATAAGCAGGGAGATTATCGGTGAGCGAATTTCTTTTGATATTGACAGCGAAAGATCAGCAGGGTCAGTTTAGGGTTAGGTTGGATTTCGGTCTATTCGGGATCGACTCTTTCACTGCATCGAAGATTCGTTCCTGCGACCTTGACAGATCATATGTCCTTCAAGTTGGGGCATATGAAGCTCTATCGGATGCGCTACGCATCGAATTCGCAGGGTTCGACTTTTACCAGAGTGTCACTCCAGCATCCATATGGAAACGAATTGTTGAGCGAGGAGATCGTAAGCCATTTGATTTTTTGGCTGAGGATAATACTGGTCGGTCAATTGCACAGCGGATGGTGGAGTTTATCTACCTGAATCGCCATTCCCTTGGTGATGATGGTACATGGCAAGTCTGGAAGTGCCGCGACCTGCTGCTCAACCGATCTGGCACCAATCTGTCTGACATGGCCCATGCAGAGCAAAAGCGGGCGGCTTCCGTAAAAGCACTGCCTGACGCAGATTACACCGACGAGCTAGGGTCGTTCCGGTTCCCCTCTACAAGCTGCTTGTACGGTGTTTCTCAGCCGCTCTCGCAATTGCGAGGGGCGGTGAAGTTTTGCAAACTGTTTATTCAAGACGGCGCAGGCGTTTACGTGGCATTTCACGATGACGAGGTGCTGTATGTCGGCATGTCTCAGCGGTTCTCTCAGCGTCTGAGCAATGCCGAATATCACCACAAGCTCAAGCTGGTGTTGGAGCGGCACCCCCAAGCTCGCGTAGCAGTCATTCACTATCCATTCTGGAAACTCCCATCGCTTAATGATGCAGTGACATCAGAAGAGAAAGATGCTGCATGGGGGCGCATCCGTGAGTTGCTGTTTGGTCTTGAACGCGCCTGCATCGAGTATTACCAGCCACGCTACAACGGAATGCTTGACGAAGATGATGACGCTTCGTCCTGCGATGTGTTGTCAATGCAATTTGCCTCATCACGTTCCCAGCCAGTGGCTTTGGCAGGTGCGTAAATGGGGGCAAGGGAAGCAAAGGTTTCGTTGCAGGATGCCATAGATTCTGGTCAGATAGTCTCTATTGGGCAGCTACTTGAACGAGCAACTGCTGAAAAACTGGAAGTCACCCGCAATGGGCGTGATTACCTTGGCCTTCGGGGAAGTGATGGAAGGCGGTTTCGAGTTCATTTTGGATTTGCCAACGACTCACGCACGCACAGACCGACATCCACATCACCGCAGCCTGAACCCAAGGCTGTGTGCAATGTCCGCCGCAGCGAAGGCTACTGGATATATGCGCTGACAGCACATAGCCCAGACGGCATGCGCAAAGCCTGCTACATCGGCCAGACCATCAATCTCAAGCGACGATTTCGCGAGCACCTGCGGCGCAATCGCCCCGGCCACGCATCATTCGCGCTCTTCGAGTGGGCGGCTCAGGAGCAAGCTGAGGTTCGGGCGACGGTGCTTTCGTGGGTTGATGGCGACCAGAGCTACGCATCTCGATTCGAGGGCTACTGGTTGAAGCTGGCCGTCGAGGCTGGCTTTGTGGCTCCCGACGCCCACAACTGGGGTCGCCTTCCGCAGCCCAGCAACCCGGTTGGTCAGCCGCCCCGTTGGCCTGCCTCGGAAGTATTGGCGGCTTCGATCCCTCTGCCGGAACTTGTGGAGCATGGCCTCACGCCGGTTGAATTGTTCGTTGCCAGTCGTGTGCCGTTCTGATGGCATCGAAGAAAGGAAACCATGCTCGGATACTGGATCGTCGTCTCAACGCAAACACCCGAAGAACGGGACGCCATCATCGACCGAAAGAAGTCAGTTCTCGCGGAGTGGGAAACGGGCGTTGGTGGCATTCGCTGGCTGGAAAAGCTGGTCGAGGAAGGCAAGGCCAGCAAGTTGCGCGGTGACGGCTATCCGAACCGCTACACCTCCACGGCAGACATCGTTTTGCCACTCATCACGGGTGATGCCATCAAGCCTGCTGACGATGGCATCTGGGTGTTTGGTATGGATGAGGGCGAAGAGTACGCCCAGCCTCCCGGCTGGATGGGCAAGGTCAACTTGCGACCTGAAAGCATCCGTACTTGCCCGACCGATGCGGGTCTGACCATTGACGCTTGGGATCAGTCGTAACTCCATTCAACAACCACAAGGGAAATCATGAACAAGAATATCGCAATCCTCGCCGCCCTCAGCGTCGCGGCACTGACCGCCTGCGGCAGCAAGACCGACGCCAATGAAAAGAACTTCGGCGCGGCCATGACGCAGTATTTCGACAAGAAGGGCGACCTGTGCCTCAATACCAAGCGCTGGCCGGTTGACCTGTCCGAGATGGACTTGCGCCTGCAAAAGACCATGCAGGCCGGTAGCGCCAACCAGATGGCCGCGCTCGAAGCCGCTGGCTTGGTCAAAGGTGAGGACACCGAGGTGGACATCATGGGGATCATGGGCAAGCCCACGGGTGCCAAGGCCAAGATAAAGCGCTACACCCTGACCGATGCGGCCAAGCCCTTCGCGCAAGAGAAGGAAGTCGCCTCCATCGGCCTCAACGGCAAGACCACCGAGAAGCAAACCGATCTGTGCTGGGGCAAGAAGGCACTGGACAAGATCGTGAAGTGGGAAGGCCCGATGAAGTTCGGCGACTACCAAGAGGCGGGCATCACCTACACCTACAAGGTCAACAATCTCGCCGACTGGGCCAAGAAGCCCGAGGTGCAAGCCGCTTTCCCGGTGGTGAAGAGCATCCTTGACGGTGCTGGCAGCAAGGAGTCCAAGCACGCAATCAAGCTGACCAGTCAAGGCTGGGAGGCAAAGGGGTTGGATTGAGATTCGGCCATGTTAGAAGGTCGTTTCGACTGTGACATACGTCTGCGTTCAGCCGCTGACTTTGGCGTGCTTTGCACTGCTGTGGCCGATGTCTTGGCCTTGTCGGCACCTACACCAATTGAGGCTGAGACATTCTGGCTTCCGCGAGGCCAGAGTTGCAGCCGACAGGTGACATCGGCAGGGGTGCTTGCGGAGATCGAGTACGTCACAACGGATCGCATCCCTTGTGGCCGCGATCCAGTTCACGTCACCTTTACCGGCAAGCTGCATCGCGATGCGATAGATGCCTTTCTCGCTACCCTCGGAGCGGTCATAGAAGCCGCAACTGGCGAGTTGAGAGACTATGAAACGGGCAACCCGGATGCAGAATACGAATCCATCGTGTTCGGTGGCACGCCGGAGGGGCGTGAGGCGCTTCGGCTCGCGAAGGCTGTCGAAGCTGCCGAAAGTACCGCAGGCGTGGTGTTCAGTGACGATGAGCGGGCACGCATGTCTCGATTGATCCGAGACGCCCAACTCAGAACAAAGTCTCACTGATGAGGCGATAACTAATGCCCGCCAACATCCTGAACCTCCCGCAGTACCGCGTGCTGCGCGTGCAGGAAACCGACCACGACTACCACGTCACCGCCGAGCCGGTGGAAGTGACTGCTGCCTGCCCGCATTGCCAGTCCGACCGCCTGAACTCGTGGGGCACCCGCGAGCAGGTGTTCAAAGACCTGCCCATGCACGGCAAGCGCGTGGGCATCTATATCGACACCAAGCGGCTACGCTGCCAAGCCTGCGGCAAGACCTTCTCGCAGGCACTGCCGGTACTGGCCGAGAACCGGATGATGACTGAGCGGCTGGTAGCTTGGATCGGATCACAGAGTTTGAAGCGCACCTTCACCTCGCTGGCCGACGAAACCGGCGTGGTCGAAGGAACGATCCGCAACATCTTCCGCGACTACATCAACGAGCTTGAGCAGACCGTCCGCTTTGAGACACCGAAGTGGATGGGCATCGACGAAATCCACATCATCAACAAGCCGCGCTGCGTCGTCTCGAACATCCAGAACAACACCATCGTGGACATGCTCCACAACCGGAACAAAGACACGGTGGCGAAGTACCTGTTCAAGATGCCGAACCGGGACAAGGTGCAGTACGTGGCGATGGATATGTGGACGCCTTACCGCGATGCGGTGAGCGCGGTGCTGCCGGACGCCACCATCGTCATCGACAAGTTCCACGTCGTCAGGATGGCGAACGACGCGATGGAGAAGGCCCGCAAAGGACTGCGGGCCGAACTGACACTGAAACAGAAGCGCGGCCTGATGCACGACCGCTTTGTGCTCTTGAAGCGCGAGCGCACCTTGAACGATGAAGAGCGCCTGAACCTTGACGGCTGGACGAAGAACTATCCGACCTTGGGAGAGGCGTACAGGCTCAAGGAAGCCTTCTACGCCATCTACGAGGACTCGGACTCACCGGAGAGTGCCTTGAGGCGCTACGAGGCTTGGAGCAAGAATGTGTCGCCCGAGATCAGGCCGTACTTCCACGACCTGATCCGCGCCTTCACCAACTGGCAGCCATTCATCCTCAACTACTTTGAGCACCCCGTCACCAACGCCTACACGGAGAGCCTGAACAGCCTGATCCGGGTGATGAATCGACTGGGGCGCGGCTACAGCTTCGAGGCACTACGGGCCAAGATTCTGTTCACCGAGGGCATCCATAGCCGAAAGCAGGCACGCCCCAAGTTCGAGAGAAAGCGTGCGTTGGAGCCTGTCGAGATGGGCAGAGCGTTGCCAGATGACGCGATGGGCTATGGACTGCCCGTGCTCGAAAAGGTGCGGGCAATGAAGCCTCCGAAGGAGGCTGACCAACACAAGGGACTGCCGCCACCCAAGAACTACGGTGCGGACATTTCAACACTCATTCGCATGATCGAGGCGGGGGAACTTTGATCCCGTTTCAACCCACTTTTACGAATACCC
>NZ_SCOH01000089.1 GCF_005503445.1 Chitinivorax sp. B
TTGCTGGGCGTAGTGCAAGGCAAGATGGCGGAACTGGCCAGGAAAATTCTGATGGATCAACAGGATGCGCATGGGTGAAGCGATACAGCGGGATTTGTAAAAAGCTGTAAATTATAGCAGCTTTGCTGCAGTGCAGCGAGTGAAATATGCAGGTTGAGTATTGATTTTACAGGGGAATATGCCAGAGAAGGGCGAGGGTATTGGGTTTGAGACGAGGCTGGCAAAGTGACGGAGCCATGGAAACAGCTCGCGCTGGGCGCGAGCTGTTTCTATAGGGAAGAGAACACAGTATCGACAACCTCACGGTTAAGCCGACAGGGTGTCTGGTTTCCGGTGCTACTTTCAGTTGCGGTGCGGTCACCCCCACCTGCGGTGCAAGCAAGGCACTGGCGGCACTGTCAACTCAAGGGTAGGTTAAGAACAGATCAAGCAACACGTACCATTTTGGCAATCGATGGTTGACCTCTACCGTTGATTGCAAACAGCATGTAGTACCCCGGGGGCGCAACGTTTCCGTTTTGTGGTGCAGCAAGCGTAAACGTACCATTGCCCCCAACGTGCGACAGCTTCACCAATCGCTGATCGGTATTGGTGATGTGTGTTGTGACACCCAGGCGAATCAGGACAAAGCGATCAATATTGGTATCGCTGCTGACGTTTACCTGGAACCCATTGCCATATTTAACTTCTTGTGGTGCCGCCGTGATACTTGGGCGAATGCCATTGATGAACAAATAAGGTGGGCTATAGATTTCTGCATTCGTCTGATTGACGCTGCATGTACCACACTGTCCGCCACCCGCAGCCCAGACACGGCCATCCGGTAACAATACTGCTGTCGAATGATAGATGCGCGGCTTATTCATGGGTGCCAATACGGACCAGCGCTGCGAAGTCGGGTTATACAATTCCGGCGCCATCAGTGCTTTCTGGTCATTGAACAACAGGGAACGTGAGACGCCCCCCACTACCATGACCTGCCCATCCGGTAGCACGACGCCGTTCGCCTGATACCTTGGGAAGTGCATTGGCGAGGTCGACGATGCCTTGCCGGTCGCCAGATCGACAATATATGACTTGTTGTACGCAGGTACATCTGCTTCAACCTTTGAAGGGTCTTCGTCACCAAAGGCAGCAGCGCCACCAGCCAGCAATACACGATCCTGTTCAAAGTAAACAGTGGTCCCACCTTGTGCGTAGCCGTCAACCATTCCGGGGTTGTCTGCATCCATTCGACGAGCAGCAACGGTCGTCGCACCATCACCAGCGGTACTGTGCCAGCGCATGATCGGGCTTGGCGCCAGCTCCAGCAACTTGCCCGCCGTGCTCAAATAGACCTTGCGATAGTATTGGTGCCGTGCGGCGCCCTCACCACCGGTCCATTCTGGCTCGCCAGTATTGGGTAGATAGCGCCAGCTGCCGCCCGTCACACCGCCCGTACCAAGGGTGGAAGGTGTCCAGATCTCGGCACTCTTCTCTTTGTCGGCGTATTCGGCGCCGCCTGCGCCATCACCGCCAATTGAGAACACGCTACCATCCCCAAGGATAGTTGCCGAGTTGTACCATCGAGGGATTGCCAGATTGGCCTCCCGATACCATCTCCCCGACAGGTAATCGTAACTGGTCACATGGTTACGGATGGGCAGGTCACCGCCACCACCCACGACCAGCACACGACCATCTGCAGTCATGACCGAACCCGGACAAAACATCTCATGACCGGTGAACTCGTTTTTGATCGAGACTTGCAATGTTGCAGGGTCAAATGTCCCAGTGTAGGTGTTGTACACGCCGGTCTGATGGAAGGAATGGGTACCGGTACCTGACCAGAACAGAATCTTGCCATTCGGCAGCAACGTGGCGGATGAAGCCACGACCCCACCCAGTTCGATGGGGGCCGACCATTGCCCAGACTCGGACGGGACAGTCGACGAACGTTCAAACTTGGTTACAGTGAACAACTGATCGGCCCGGTCCTGACATACGCCCTGAACAAGTGCTGCACCGACTCCACCGGAAGCAACCATGCATTGACCACTTGCTGCCGACACCAACTGCATTCCATTTGCTTTTTCGACAAGCCGCCATTGCTTTGACAAGGCGGGCGTACCGCCACAATTGGCTTGGACCAGAATGGGCGCACCATTTGGTGCGACACCCTCCTGAATGGCCAGACAACTGCCTGTTTCTGGCACAGTTTTCACGGTGAAATTACCACCGCCTTTATTCAAGATGGTAAAGCGCTGACTGTTTGCACCGCTACATTCCCCCACCTTTACCGGCGCACCCGTGGCACCCGTCGTGGCCACACACAAGTCGGCTTGCCGATTCTTCAATTGATAGATAAACCCGCTTTCCGGCAGTGCCGCATACAGGTTCTGACAAGCGGCACCGGTAAACATCACGCCGATAACATAAGCCAGCCTTTTTCTGGGCTGGCTTGAAGGTATCTGCCGGCACTCACCGGAAACATGTGTTGAATAGACGGAATACTTATCCAATCCTGATTGTTCGATACTTCTGATGCCATCTATCTTCATATTCAAGCTAATTCTCCACTTCAAATTTTATTTTTTATTTTGCTGACTATATTCTTCTAACAGTTACGGCATGAATCTTCCCCCATGTACGTTATTCAGGATAAAAATGCCCTCGCTCGGCAATATATTCAAAAAAGATACCTGCCTGGAGAAACCAGGCAGGTATGCATCAACCTACATTGGGGACATCATTCCCCAAGGTATGGCCACATACTTTGTGGGTAATACCCGACATCCATATGTAGATTCAGCCCAGGGTAAACATTCAATGCGCCATTCACTTGCTGCCTCACGATTCGTATCGTGCAACTACGCTGGTATAGGCCTTCTGATGTTTTTGACAGTGATGAATAACAGAGCTGGGCATTGGATGCCGTGGCAATGTCACTGGGTTGGGATGGCTTGGCCTTAATCATCAAGGTATTCGGGTTAAGATACTTGATTGCACCAACCCATGATTTGGACTTCGTCGAATAGAAGACAGAGCGAGAAGTCAGGGTGATGTTGACATTCCCGTCTTGTGGAATCAGATACTGGCAGAGCGATGTGGTACCCGTATCGTCACACCCAAATTGATCCAGCTTGTAGGGACCCGTGACGCCAGCCCCGGTGACTGAGGCATATACACTTGGCGGTGTCCGCAGGGTGAGAATGGTTTCTGGATTAGGGGTGGACAGCGCAGCGGCATCACCAGCACAAAGCAGTTTGTTGACATCAGCCCCGGCCGGATAGCGCATTTTTGTATAATATTTGAAGCCCTGCCATTGCCCGGTGCCCTGAAAGAATTGGCATGCTGTCGACTTTGCAGCAGCCTGCCGATACAACATTCGAGTCGATCCCGGCATATTTCGCCAGAAAGGCTCGTCCAGAAACATCAGGTAGCTCTTGTTCTGGTATTTCGACATGACGCTGGCCGCATCAATTCCCACACTATTATCATGAATGGTCAAACCTAAATTGGCGATGCCATTATCATCGATATCAACAGGAATCACACCGGCGTTTTGCGGTACATAGGTGATGAAATCAACACCCTGCTTGCGATATTCAGGTAGCACATAATTCATTACCGATCGGATGTGCGTCATTTGGTTACGGTCATCCTGACCAATACTTTCCAGATTGATAAACCACCCATCAAGATTCAATTTCTTGGCAATGGCCGCCAACTTGTCCAATGCACCAACACGGTAACTTGCCTTCGATGTTTCATCCCAACCGGATCGACTGCCATAAAGCTCAGCTACCATACCGGCATGCCCACCATGTGCCGGATCCGCCAAAAATACCGTGCCATAGATTTTGACGCCATTGCGGTGTGCCGCATCGATCCATTTCGGGTCAGGTGCGAAAACATGGGCGCCAGTACTGGCCTCCCCACCAAATGCAATGAATCTCCTGATGAATGCCCAGTTCTGAAAAGTAACGGGCTCGGCAATATCCGTCGTCGACAGTGTTTTTACCGAAGGTCGAATCCGATAAATAGCCGTAAACTGCTTTTCGGCATTATCGGACACATGAGATGATGGTGTATGCCAACTCTCGATCAAATTGGTAGCTAGTGATGTAGTCGAGGGTGGAATATAACCTGACAGGTTATCTGGATTGACATCAGACAGCAGTGGGTACTGTTTGGAGTTATCACCCGCTGTTAATGCCCAAGTATGAGTTTTAAGCTCTGTTGACCACACCGATCCAGATGTTGCCAATAATACTGGCAATAGGATTGCGGTAAATTTTTTTTGAATCGTTCTGGCACTCATTTTATCTTCCTCCATACCCTGAATAGGTCAGGAGATTCTGTGCCACCATCCACTACACTGTAAAATGATTAAATCGAATCATTTGATTCTTTTTCCGCATTAATCAGATGTCATCAGATTTCTACCTTGTGCCATTCACTTGACTGATTCAACAAAATCATCAACCAGGCAGGTAGGACAAGATCGAACTTGCCAGCGATATTTAAATTTATGACTTTTGCATTTTCACTCGCGCACTTTTACGCAGAGCAAACGTACCTTTACCGCAAATTACGCTTTTGTCATCAATTAGCCAGAGGTTTTGGGTCCTTTCTCCTGCTTTGCGATTTATCTGCGACATACGCATCACACAGAAGAAGTGAGTTGCACCCCAGGACAGAATGTCATCTCTGGCAACACTTCATAAACAAGCTGCAGAAAAGTGGTTGCCACAGGCGACAGCGGGACTTCGTTACGGGTAAACACGTAGACATCACGTTGCAGCTGCGGCATATCAATCAGCCGGTATGACAAGTCACGGGCCGCGGGATGCGACGCTGCCAGTGCAGACAAAATACATGCGCCAACTCCGGCACGTATCAGGCAAAACTGCGTATCGAGATTGGCGATGGCAAAATTGGATGATACTTTCTGCCAAAGATCAGGCAGATGCCGCCCCAGGACATTCATGATGCTCGAATCCTCCTTATCACGAAGCAAAGGCATCGTCCATAAGGTTTCCAGCCCGATCAAACCATCTGGTATCGACACATCAGGTGGGAACATGACACCCAATTGCGCGGTCAGCAACTTTCGAATCTTCAATACATTGGTTGCAGCCCCCACATACGATCCAAAACCGATGTCAACCTCGCCCAGGGCAATGCGGCGAATGACACCCGCACTGGAATCGTCCAGCAAGTTGACATGTATGGCGGGAAAGCGATCACGCATCCGACGCAATACTTCGGTCAGCACAGTTGACGAGAACGCCGTTCCACATGCCACATGCAAGCTGCCTCGGCGGCCTGCGGACTGCTCCTTCAGATCAGCCAGCGACAATTCCAGATCATTGAGCAGGCGCTGCATGCCCGGGAGGAATATCGACCCATCGGGCGTCAACGTCACGCTGCGCGTTGTTCTGACAAACAGCGCCAAGCCCACTTCCTCCTCCAGCTCACGTATGGTCTTGGTCAGCGTGGACTGTGTCAGACACAGATTTCGAGCGGCGGCGGTGAAACTTTCAGTACAGGCAACAGCAACAAAAGCACGCAGGTGTCTAAGCGAAACATTCATAGCACATTCGAATAAAGCGATTCAATCAGTTCATTTTACGAAGGTCATCCACACCAGGGAAATACCGCTCCTATCCGGGTTTTCAGCCATCCATCCGGTCAAGGCCATTCCTACGGCATGAATCAAGGAATGTGAACCATGTCATATAGATTACCCATCAGCCAATCAGGACTTCCCGCAGTTAGGTCGAACTTTGGCATCATCCATTACACCAATCCGCCTCGATTACGACTGACCTGCGACCTTGTCGATTGATCAAGTGAACAGAATCACCGATGGAGAATGTTGTGAGAAAACATGCATGATCCATCTCACTTGCAGTTATCCCGGCCGGGCCGTTTCTTAACGCTCGGGTCGAAAAACTGGGTCTATCGTTCGGGGACAATCCAGAAGGGTTCGATGGCGCGTGTTGCCACGGATCGGCTCGATTCGTCACGCGAAGTGGCCTAAGCGTCTGTTCAAGGTCTATGATGAGCGGCCACCAGCGGGGTGAACCGCAGCGCAAAAACCGGCGTGTAGGGGTAATACATGGGGATATTGAGCAGCATGAGCCCCGATCGCGGTCGCGCAATAGGACATTGAACAGGTTCTAAGAGCCTGTTCAAAGTCTTTTGAGCAATAGAGCCAAGAAGGCGAGATGGATGAACTGCAAGCTGGTATTCAACTGCCGCTCACAGTTCTTCCACAGCCGCCGATGTTTT
>NZ_SCOH01000090.1 GCF_005503445.1 Chitinivorax sp. B
GCGGTGCTGTAATAGTCGTAGTACACCGGCGCTTGCTTGCCGGCCTGGGCCAGCGGGTTATGGAAGGCCTTCAGGTTGCCGGCGCCATCGTATTCGTAGTTGAAGCTGCGGCCGGTCCAGTCGCTGATGCGGGCGATGCGCTCGCCGTTATAGGTCAGGTTGAGGCGGCGCCCCAGTGCATCCACCACCCCGGTCAGGCGTGGGCCGTCATAGCCCAGGCTCAGCCGGTTGCCGTGGCGGTCGTCGATGAACATCAGCCGGGCCTGCTCGTTGACCTTGCCCGATAGGCTCTCGAAGCTATAGGTCAGCCCATTGGGCTCGGTCAATACATACAGGCCGTTGCTGATGCGTTGCAGGGTAAAGAAATAGCCATCCGGCACTTTGAAGTCAGCTCGCCCCAGTGCGATGCCTTCTGCCGTACCATTGATGTGAATCGCCTTGGTGGCCCCACTACCGTCAGTCCAGACTACTTTGCTGGTCAGGCCATCGACCTGCTTGTCGTCTTCATCTTCATCCAGAAACTTCAGCGACTGCCGGAAGCTATGGGTCCAGCCGAAGCCCAGCGGGCCATCCTGCGGGTTGAGGCTGTTGTAGCTGCGCTCGAACACCAGCGGCAGGCCCCGCCCTTTGATCGCAATGTCGCGTTCGACGTGGTAGACATTGCCGGTCACCATGCTGACCGGGTCGTGGACCTGGGTGTCGAACCTGGATTGGCCGGTGCTGACCCGCCCACTGGCGACCCGTGGGGAGGGATCGTGGGCCTTGACCACATCATTGTTGTAGGTCTTCAGCCCGGATCGACCGTTGCTGGCCGAAGAATTGGTTGGGCTGGGCTTTTTGAAGATGGTGGCGCCACCCGCCAAGCGGTTGATGGCAAAGCTGGCAAAGCGGTTCTTGTAGGTGTTCAAGCCATTGGCTTGCATCACACACCCCTGCCAGTCGCCTGCCTGCAATGCGCCCAACGGCACCCGTACCACGATGCTGTCCGGGTCCAGCGCGGGGTTCTTGAAATAGCTGGCCACCCCTTCACCGCAACGGCCCAACTGATTGACCGGGGGATTGGCGCCAGGCTGGTAGTACTGCGCCAGGTTGGCCTTGTTGACCTCGATCACCGGCATGCCCTGCTCGTACGCCTGCTTCAGCCCGCTGATGGTCGAGACGGCGTCCATTCTGGCCATTTCCTGCCAGATGTAGGATTCGTAATAGGAGGCAGCATAGCCCGACAGCAGAAACACTTCCGGGTCGGATTCGCCGGTGGTGAGGTTGACGCTGCGCGACTGCCCGCCCGGCACATCGATCAGAAAGCCGGACCGGAACACCGCATAGGGCACATCGAACAGGTAGGCGACCCGCATCTGGGTCGAGGTCAGCCCCATGTGGTTGCCCGATTCGCCGCTCTCGCCCGACAACTGCCCAATCTGTTTGCTGGCATCGACGATATGCCGCATGTAGCGCAACCCGACCAGATGGAGGAATTCGCCTTCAATGGCATCGGCCGCATCGTTCGGGTTGGCGGTGGCCTGAATCTGCTTGAACAGCTGCGCGCTACGACGTTCCAGATAGCTATCTGAGGCCTGGTGCGCGTAAGCGAACAGCGCATGGTAGTTGGCCGCGCTGAGGCTGCTTTGAAACTGCGTCATCGTTGTCAGATTGATTTCCGGCAGTTTCAGCTCCAGTGCCAAACTGTCGTTCTGGGTGCAGAACGGGCGCACGGTGGTGCCCGCCGCCACTTCGACGCCATCCAGTTTGATGGAGGAGACCACCTGAATCGGCACCTCGCTGTTGTTGACTCGGGTGGTGCATTGCACGCTGCTCTGGCCGGGGTTGTTGACCCAGTGCTGTATGGCAGCACGATCCCGGTCCGCATACCCCTTGTACGACAGGGTCAACCGTTTATTGGCCAGGTTAGGCAGCAGCAAGGTGGTTGGCCTAGGTAAGCCCACGCCGTGCAAGGTCAGCTGAAAGCGGTGGGTATCAGGCAGCTGCGCCGTATCCGGCAGGTTGCTATTGCTCCATTTGGTATATTGCAAGACCCGGTAAGGCAGGCTGGTCGGCAGAATATCCCGGGCTCGTTTCTGCAGCGTGCCTTTATAGGGGACATCGATCAGCGAGGCGCTGGCATCTTGGGTGCGTACCGCAGCATCCACCTGGGCCGCAAAGACTTCGTGCGGTAATTCCCGTCCAGCCCGGCGAAGGAAGCCGGTGAAATCGAACTTGACCGGGACCGCCATGCCAGCCTGGTAGCGCATCTCCTTGAAGCTTGGGTCCAACGGTACCCAGCGCCGACCGGTGTGATCGGCACCGCTGCCACGGTAGTTGGTATAGGGGACGCAGGCTTCAACCCAGACGTGATTGAAGCGCAGCTCGGTGGCCGTCAACCCCACGCCGCCGGCCGAGCCGTTATAACCACTGCTCAGGATGCCAGCGGCCCCCTTCATCGTTTTGGCACCCAGCCAGCGCAACACGCGTTCGTCATCCACCGGGAAACTGATCTGCCCACGTACGTAGCGGGCCGGCACGCCCGCGGCGCGCAACAGGGCAATCAGCAGGCTGGCTTGGTCGGTCGCCCCACCGGATTGCGACAGCAAGGTGGTATGCGCACCCTTCAAAGCGCCGTAATAGGGCTGAAACTGAATTTCATTGGCAACGTAATCAAACATCCGTTGCGGAGAGTTACCCAGCTTGCTGGCCAGTTCGCGGATATCGGCAGTGAGGTCCGTATCGGCCTCGCCCTTCAGGTCCGCGGCAGTGCTGGCACAGTCGTTTTGTACCAGGGCGGCGGTCATGCGGGTTTCACGAGGAACCGTACTGCTCAGCCGCTCGAAAGCCGGGCTGAGCGCCCGGATTTGCGGCGTGATCACGGGCTCATCCGTGGCGTAAGGCAGCGGTTTGAATTGTTCCAGCGTGGGCACCGGGGCGGTCGCAACCGGTATCCGTGACGCAGCCGCTTGCTGCCAGGCGGTCAGACGACTTTGCAAGGTGTTGATCGCAGCCACTTCCCCGCTGGCACCCGCGGTTACCAGCAGCTTGGTCACGTCGTCACGCAGGGTATTGAAACGCGCCTCGATCTGCACCGGCAATCCCGCTGCACCCAACTGCGCGGCCACGTCCTGCCGTACCTGTTGCAAGGCTGCCAGCCGGCGTGTCAACAATGCGGTGAAACTGGCGGTATCCAGCGGTTGCTCCGCGCCGGCTGGCAGCGGCAGGAACGCCGCCATCGCCGGGCGCCGGCGATTCAATGCTGCCTGCAACTGCGCCAGCTCATGATCCAGCCGCGTGGCCAGCACATCATCAGATGGGGGGACCACACGCGACCGTGCCAATTCCGACACCGCTGCCGGGACCGGTGCCAACGCCGCATGGGCCTGCAGCGGGCTGAGCATATTCAGCCAGGCCGCACCCAGTAAGCTACCTAGCAAGATTTGGGATTTGTTCAACATCCGCATTGAGAGGTATTGCATATACCTCCCCTTGTTTGAACTTCTTCGTTCGCTTCCGTTATTCCATTTAATTCAGGTCCAAATCTAAATCTGGGTAGTTATCCGTTGAAATCAACCACTCCGACCCCTACGATTTCGATTTCAGCAATCAGGGCAGGTCCAAGTTGCTCTTACCGTTATTGTTCCACGATGCTTTACGCTGTGCTAAAAACTCTTGACTAAGAGAAGGAGCCAGCTCAATAGCCTTCAGATCTGCTTCCTGCTGGGTCAACTCTCTCTGCATCAAACGATGTGCCAGTATTTTTTGTTCAAGTTGAGGATCATTGGGTTCCATACCCTCAATTTCCTGAACATACAAGTCAACAGAATCAGTGGCATAAGTTGCCACTTGAACAACCCTGTCTACATCATTTTTAAACAGATAATCCAAAAGGCTACAAACCGCAAAGCACGCATCCTGAGCTGACGTCACATAAAGAGAAGCAAAGTCCTCCGAATTAGGTGCAGCAGACTCACAGGATGCAGTTGCATTTTTTATCTCTTGGGAACTTGGTGTTTGGTCATGAAGGTATGCCCAAACACAATCCAGAGCCTTCCGAACAGGGACATTATCACCCCAGCCGGCATCTTGCTGAAACATCAAATAATTTGGTATCAGCCGCTCACAACATAGTGCACCAAATGCGAGCTGTTGCTTGTCACCGAGTTTACTCAGTCGTGCCTTTAATACAGCACTATTAAATGCGGGCATCATCATGCTTTCAATACTCCATCACTTTAGAGGGCTTAATGGATCAATGCCTTGTTCACGCAGGGTATTCGTACAAGAAGGGCATATTGGGCGACTAGCTGCTGTGCCTGTCGGAGTTAAGCCCATTGCCCTTGCAGCATTAACACCCGTTACCTCCGGGTCGTATTGATAGCTGGCCAGCACTTCGCCGCCGGCGGCAGTTATCCGCTGAAATCAACCACTCTGACCTCTACGATTCGTGATTGCCCTTGACAATTCAACTTCGCAATGTCCACCAATGACAATGCAGTTCTGGCTCTAGGGTCACAACTACCTCTGACGCTCCATCAAGAACATCAAATACCACATGAACCCTGAAGCTTGACATATCTTGCTGGAGCTCGATGAACTGCACCCTTTCAGATGAAACTCTTACTAACTCTTTGCCACTGCATCGCAACACCACCTGGAACGATTCAGCAACTGCACTGAAGGAAATATCCAACTCTTGAAGCCCGTCACTTGACTGTTTCACATAGCGGCAATACGCCATACTGGGGTCTTCTTCAACCGGCTCAATGCCGAAAACCTCCAAGAAATCTGCCGTGCTTGGAAATTTCATCCTTACCTCCTCAATGAAATGGTATAACTGTGCTGAGGCGCCGGGTGCCATCTTCGAGAACTTGGAAGGTACTCTCAAACTTCGCATCCTTGCCAGAAGGCCCCATGAACAATGAATCACGCACCTCAAACTTCCCATACTGATTTGAAAATGTGCGAGCCACGTTCCCTTCAATTCTTGTCGATAACTCCAAATGCTCAGTAAGCATCCATCGAGTCCATCAGCTAGCACGCATAGAGCTATCTTTCTTCAATCTAATTTCCGTCACCGCTTCATCTATTTTTCTACGGAACTGATCATCAGACTCCCTACCTCTAACAACCAATAATTCAGAAATTATTTCATCTTGATTGTCTTCAATAGATATCAATAAATCCAGCGCACTTTCTCGACAATTAGAAGATAAATCAGAAATTTCCGCCAAAAAACTCTTGTAACTACTCCCTATAGCCCGCTTGCAGGCTTCCCCTAGTGGGTATTCTTCACCATCAAAAACACACAACACATCATCGACAGCATAACCATTTGAGATTTCAATCAACAGATCATAAACATAAGCTCGTCCACTCTTAACTTCAGAATTAACCACCTCGATTAAGAATGGAATAACGTAGAAAGCCGATTGATACAAATCGCCTTGCAAAACAACATAATTATCTAACCGCCAGTAAGATGACTCCTGTTCTTTTTCATCATCTGAAATAAGACCTTTAATTGCCTCTGGTACATGATCTGCAAAACCATGCGCCTGTTTCAACGTTGCCCAATTAATATCTCCAATTCCGTTAAACATCCAAAACACTCCTAATTTTCAGGCCCATACTTCCCTACGCATCGTTCACACCTAGGAATCACCTTATCATTCCGGGGTCGAATTACCTTCGTAAACTCGATAACCTTTGGATTGCCTAATGCTTCAGATGCTAAGTCCTCAGCACACCTTCCCGCATTGGCTCCACATGTAACCTTAACCCCAACAGCTACACGCCCCGTTGCGGGGTCATGAGCACCAACAACCGTGGTTATTTTGGCCTGCTGAGTTTTAGAAAGCATCGAGATTTCTGCAAGCTTTGCATCTCTTAAAGCTTCGGCTCTTTTTAACCCACTGTTTTCGACGATTCCAGCCTTCCCCCCACCACGAATCGACAACGCCAAGGCAACACGCTCCATCGCATTTGCGTTACCCAACGCACTAGCAAGGATTCCGGGTATCGCATACAACGGATTACCTGTTTGCTGCTGGCGCTGCGCCATGTTGGATGACACATTTTGCCAGTGTGCAAGTGTTTGTTGTTGGTTGTGTCGCTCCCAGGTCTCAAAATCCGGCCCAAAGTCCCAAAAGTTCTTGGGGCCCTTCCACTCTCCACCCTGGCTGTTCGCCCGCAGATTCTGCCCA
>NZ_SCOH01000091.1 GCF_005503445.1 Chitinivorax sp. B
CCGCCCTCACGGGGTTCAGTTCGATATAGCGATAAACCGTCAGCAGATAATGGTCAGCATCGACCAGGGTCGATTTATATCGGCCCTCCCACAACGTGCCTGTGCGGCCATGGGTGAAATTGAAGTACTGGACATATTTGCGACCCTGAGCCTGCATCAACCTGCTGATTCCCTGCTCGTCAGCAGGCGTCGCCAGTAAATGCACATGATTGGTCATCAACACGAACGCGTGAATCGCGACCTGATATTTAGTCGCCGCCTCCAGTAGAAAAGACAGATAGGCTTTGTAGTCCGCTTCATCGTAAAAGCAGGCTTCTCGATTATTGCCACGCTGAATCACATGCTGGGCGCAACCGGGAAAGTAGAGGCGAGGTAAACGTGCCACGAGGGTTTCTCCTGACGTCACAGAGAAAGGCTAACACTCACAGCACACCAAATCAATCACTCTGACCCCATTGGTTTGGGTGTTGATCATAAAATTAATTATGTCCTTTTTTTCACTCCGCTTTCTAGTCAAAAAATTTCCCCACATAAAATGATGAAACCAAAACAACAACACCGCCAAAAGCAATCATCAACTGACAAAAAAACAATAAGAACTTATTGTGAACATTTTTCGACACCAATGGACCAATCCAGCCTGCCAGTACGAAGTAAATGACGATACTGACAATATTAAATATTGTAAACGACATTGACCCTCCTACTTCTTGCACTCACAGTTTAAACGCACTGCACCGGTTTTTTTATAGCCAAACCCTATCGCATTGTTGTTATACGTCTTCCAGACATCACGTAAAGACCTGGTTTTCAATATAGAATCAACTACCTTATAGACTGCCATAGCGGCTTTACCTGGTGCCAAGGCGGCCCCTGCTTTCGCTCCGGTAATATCTGAAAGACTAAAGTTATTCAGATTGGCATGTCGATCTAAAGTCACGCCGACAGCTACAGGACCGTGAATGGCGTTTACATCTATTGAATCATCAATATCACATGAGCCACCTCGTGAATATCCAGCAGTAACAGTTGCTTTGTTTGCCCCTATCCCACCACCAAAATCTCCAGATGCATATAAGGACAAATCCCAAGCCGCATCAGGCGTCAAGGGTCCTGGGAAAGAAACTGCAACACCAACATCGCCACCAGAGACGGGAATTTGATTCCATCCTAAGGCTGTCGCAATATCGCCAATTAATGGCAAATGAAGACCTGCCTCTACTGAGACACTATCCAAACCATCCCGATCAACAAACCTTGGCGAATTTCCATAAGCATAGAGGTAAGTATTCAACCCACCATTGAGCCCAATAGGATCACTCTGAATGTATCTGCCGGTGTCCGGATTATAGGTCCGATACCAGTTATGACTGAGCTTGATGCCGTTATCCCAATACTGCCCCGGGAAGCGCAGGTTGTACACGAACTGGCTGCCGTTCTTGTCGGCGTCCTGATCCGGTAGGGTGTTGCCGAAGGCTTCGCTTTCCCAGCGCCAGGTCAGGCGTTTGTTGAATGCGTCGTAGATGGCGCGTGGGGTGTTGAGGTGGTCGGCGTAGACGTGGTAGAGCAGCGGTTTGCTGGGGTCGCTGCTGTTGGGGCGCACCACCGCAATCGGGGTGTCGCCCAGCCAGATATGATCCTGGCTCGGGCTTTGCGTGGCCGGGTCGGCGTGTTCCGCCAGCAGGTGGCCGGCTTCGTCGTAGACGAACTGGATCGGTTTGCTGTTGGCGGTCTTGATCGCCAGTTGCCCTTGGGCGTTGTAGAAGAAGTTGCTGACGCTTTGCCCGTTCTGGGTGGCAGTACGGGGCCGGCCGGCATTGTCGTAAGTCAGGGTGATGCTGCCATCACTGGTCTGGTTGCCGCTGGCGTCCAGGGTATAAGTCTTGGCATTGCTGCCGGTCTGCTTCAGCAGGCGGTTGCTGGCCGGGTCGATACTGTAGCTGGTGGCGGCGGTGTTGACCTGACTCTGGGTGCGGTTGCCGTTAGCGTCGTACTGGTATTGCTCGGTGACGGTGCCACGGGTGGTCTTGTTCAGCCGATCCAGTAAGTCGTAGTCATAGCTTTGGTTGAGACTGCTACTCTGGTTGTCAGTCTGTGCCTTGAGTTGGTTGGCGGCGTTCCAGCGGTAGCTCTTGCTGTACAGGCTGCCGTGTTGCAGCAGTTCCAGCTGGCCATCCAGGTTGTAGCTGCGGTGATGGGTATTGCCACCGGCCCAGCTCCAGCTTTTGATGCCACCGAACGGTTGGTATTGGATGTTGCTGATCAGTGCTTGGCCATTCAGTTGCACGGCACTGACCTGGCCGTTGCTGTTGTAGCTGTAAGTGACCTTGAAGCCACTGGGGTAGGTGAGCTGGGTGAGTTGCCCTTGCTCGTTCCAGCTGTAGCTGACCTCACGCTTGCCAGCCTCGCCACCGACCCCACCGATGGCGGTGAAGCTGAGGGTTTTGCCGCTCAGGCGGCCTTGTGCGTCATAGCGGTAGTGGGTGGTGCCCGAAGTATCCTGCAGGCTGGCCAGCCGGCCTTTGCCATTGGCGGCGCTGTCCCAGGTGAAGGTGTGGGTCTGGTCGCCGAAGGCCAGGCTGGTCACCCGGCCCAGGTTGTCATAGCTGCGGGTTTCGGTCTTGTTGCGGGCATCGGTCTTGGTCTTGAGCTGCCCGGCATTGTCATAGCTGTAGCGGGTGGTGCCGGTATCGGGGCTGACCAGCTGCAGCAGGTCACCCAGGCCATTGTAGTTGTAGCGGGTGGTGTGGCCGAGTGGGTCTTTGACGGTGACCAGGTTGTCCAGTGCGTCGTAGCTGAATTCAGTGACCAGCACCCCACCGGCCTTGGCCGGGTCAGGGGTGGTCAGCTTCACCAAGCGGTTGAGGACGTCGTAGCTGTATTGGGTGGTGCGGTTCAACGCATCGGTGCACTGGTGCGGTTGCCGATGGCGTCGTAGGTGTAGCTGGCGACGACTTGCTGCTGGGCGTTCTTGACCTTGGTCAGGCGGCCCAGGATGTCGTATTCGTAGGATTCGTCCAATACCACGGCCGCGGAGGCCAGGGTACTGGTGATCATCAATAGCAGCGGCCACTGACGGAATAACGGAAAACTGGATTTGCGTTTCATCATGTACATGTTCAATTCGGTCTTGTTCTTGGGTCAGGCTTAACTGGGGTTGCGATCAATCTGCGCCAGCGGCTGGCTGCTGCGTTGGGCCTGTTCGATCTGCTGCAGGGCGCTCACTAACATGCCTTGTGCATCGAAGACCTGTTTCCGCAGTTGATTGCCCAGCGCATCCAGTTCGTAGTGGATGCGGTTGCCCTGGCTGTCCTGGATGTCGGTCAGGCGATGGGCGGGGTCGTAGCGGTACTTAATCGTGCGCTGATCCGGGAAGGTGACCTGCTTCAACTGGCCGACGCCGTCGTAGTCATAGGTGGTCAGTTCCTTGCCGACGGTACGCGTCTTCAGCCAGCCACGCGGGGTGTAGCTCAAGGTGGTGACCACGCCATTGGGGTCCTTCATTTCCAACAGGCGGCCGGCGGCGTCATAGCGGGTGAACTGCGTGAGCTGGCCCAACGGGTTGGTGAGCTGGGTCAGGTTGCCTTGGCCATCATACGCATAGCGGGTAACCTGACCGTTGGGGTCGGTGGCGGTCTGGACCAAACCAAAGTTGGCATAGGTCCACTTCCACACCCGACTTACGCCGTCTGCGGTCACTGTTTTCTTCAGCAGGTTGCCTTTGTCGTCATAGTCAAACTGCGTCACCCGCGCCGGTTCGGTGAGCTTCACCGGCAGGCGCCAGGTGGGGTGCCACTCGGTTTGGACCACCCGTTGCGCAGGGTGGCCAACGGCTTCGGTGCGGCTGGTTTCGAGGTTGCGGGTATTGTATTGGTACGTGGTTTTGACGCCATTGAAATCGGTGCTAGAAGCCAAGGTACCGGTATCCGAATTGTAAGCGAGTAGCGCGGTGGCGGCGTTGCAGCCGGCTCCTGCAGGCTGGTCGGCACTGGCTAACACGGTACGGCCGTTTACGGTTTGATAGCGGTAGGTCCTAACGGTATTGAGTGCGTCGGTCACTTTGGTTTCGCGGCCTGCTTGCACATAGTCAAGGGTTACCCGGTCTGCGCCACCGGCGTGGGCGGACGAGATGGCACGACCTTGCTGGTCATAAGTCCAGTTGGCGTATTCCGATCCGTTTTCGTCCCATAGTTGGGATAAGCGAATGCCGCTCTCGTTGCCAAGACGGGTCAACAGCGTTTGAGCGGGGGTGGACGGGGTCGATAGAATCGCCGATGGATCGTCGATGCTACCGCCTGGCCCAGTAGGAATCAACGATGCGCTGGTGCGTGGCCAGGCAATGATTGGGCTGCTGGCATCGTAACCTAACCGAATGGAACGGGTATCCGGGAAAATGATTTCGTTCAGGACATGGATGCCATCAAATGCTTGAAACCGAAACTGGTAGCTTACATTGCCTGGTGCGGTCAGCTGGTCGAGCTGTCCGTGGCTGTTATACCCCAACTGCACCGTGCGGCCAGTGTTGGTAACGACAGATGTCGGCTTGGTCTGCCCATGGCAGCCGTCACATGTGACTGGCGAGTAAGTCAGGGTCAGGGCGTAGCCATTCGCGGCAACAATTTGTAACAGCTGACCATCGGCATTGTAATGTTCCACCGTGCCCGATTGCAGGTTGTTCAGTAACCATTGACCGTTTTGCTGGCGAGACAAACGCCATTCCTGGCGGAGATCCTGCCATTGATCCTGGCTGCCAGTGAAGGTGATGGCATGCGTCGGGTTCTGGATGGCCTGAATGGTTTGGAGCAATTCACCTTGTTTGATGAACTTCAGGCGCCGATCAAGGGGTTCCACAAATGCCCCTCGACCCAGCACGGTGTCCGGTTGTCGGTTGACGGAGGCATAGGTCACCCGGAGGGTGGACAGCGGCGACACCGGGTCAACGACCAGCTTGAGCAGCGGGTTGGTCTTGGCACCCGAGTCAGGCCAGATGGGATTGCCTTTCGTGCAAATGTTTGATTGATCGGGTTTGGCCCGGTAGCACTGGCGGGTGTCGCGGTTATAGGACCAGTTTTCATTGGCAGGACAGCGGTCGTTTGCGTCGATCCGGTGTTGTGCAAACCAGTCCGGGGTGGATGAGATGACTTGTCCTGTTTTATCGACATGAATCAGGTCATAAAAACATCCCAAGCCATAACCGGTTTTGTAGCCGGCTCTGGGAGATCGGTAGATATAACCGGCTTTGCCGGGCGCGGGTGGAATCGGGGTCGCCGCCACGCAGGCTTGGTTCGCATCAAGAAAATGCTCTCTGCTACGCTCCGCTTGGTAGACGACCGTTGGCGATTGATACTCGTAGGTCAAAAACGAGCCGGCAAGGGCTGAAAGTGGCAGAAGATTTGCCATTGCGACGCAAAGCTTTGTTTTTTGCATAAGTAGTTTGGGGACGATAGATTGGTTAATGATATTGATCTGGTTCAATATTGTTTAGTGACCGCATTTGGAAGTTCGAACTCACTCCCGAAAGATGGAGATTGTACCGACCCCGCCTCACGCAAACCACTCAATCCGAATCCAGCAGTATTTAATATCTCAAGACCCCACGTCCACCCGCACATCCCTGCTCGTACTACGGCCATGATCATCGACTGCCAATAATCCATACCAACCACCTCGTCCGGGGCGCCATGGCAATGCCTGTCCAGCAGGCGCTTTGCCAATGAAGCTTTGATTGGCAAACCAGTAGACTTCCTTCACGCCCGCGGCGGTGATGGCTTGCAGCGCGATGCGTTGTTCGGGTTGCTGTTCGCTGAGTTTATAGGTGACATTGGTGAGTGGGGAGGCAATGCGGGGTGGGTCGCCTTCGCCGTCGGCCAGGG
>NZ_SCOH01000092.1 GCF_005503445.1 Chitinivorax sp. B
ACACCATCTTGCCAATGCCGACGGGGCATACCCCCGTCATGACACCGTGACTGCTCAGCGCTCCCTTAAACTCTCACTGCCGTACTCCATCAACGGGCTCAGGAAGTACTCGATCAAGCGGCGTTGTCCGGTCTTGATCTCCACACTCACCGCCATCCCCGGGCTCAAGTTGACTTCCTTGCTTTCCAGCTTGATCCGGGTCTGATCCAACCGGATCCGGGCATGGTAGCGCAGCCCGTACTTTTCATCGGCAATGGCATCGTCCGACACCGTCAGTACCTTGCCCTTCAGGGTGCCGTACTTGGTGTAGTTGAAGGTCTCGATCTTGACGGTGGCGGGTTGATCGGCATAGACGAAACCGATGTCCTTGTTGTCCACCCAGGCCTCGATCTCCAGTGGATTGTCCTTGGGCACGATCACCATCAGTGGCTGGGCTTCGGTCACTACCCCACCGACCGTGTGCACCGCCAGTTGCTGGACCGTACCTGCCACCGGGGCGGTCAGGGTACGCAGCTGGGCGCGGTTGCCGGTTTTGATCAGCTCTTCCTGCAGGGCGGCGCCTTGTTGTTCGGCCGCGGTCAGTTCGGTCAGCAGGGTTTTGCGGAACTCAGCCGTCAACGACACGCGCTGCTTCTGATTTTCGGCAATGGCCGCCTGCAGTTCACGGAGCTTGCTACGGGCCGAGGCCAGGTCTTTCTCCCGTTCGATCCGGGCTTGCTCTTGCTCCAGATAGCCATGTTTGGACACGAAATGCTGATCGACCAGCTTGCGATAGTCCTCGGCCCGCTGGGTGGCGATCGGCAGGGTCTGCTCCAGCTTGCTGACCAGCGCTCGCGTGCTGTCCTGTTCGGCCTGGCGTCTACTCAGGTCGGCTGCCAGGGTGGCCAGCCGGGCCTGGTATTCGGCATATTGGCTTTGCATCAGGCGCTGGGCATTGTCGAGCGCCTCCTGAGGAATCTCCGCTTGGGTGGGGAGCGCCGACAGGGTGCCACGATCGAGGGCATCCAGCAGGTGGCGGGTACGGCGGGTCTGCAGCTGGGCATCCTGCCAGGCCTTACGGGTTTTATCATGCTCGGCACCGGTCTCGGTGGTGTCCAGTTCGATCAGGGTCTGGCCGGCAGTGACCGACTGGCCTTCACTCACCAGGATGCGCTGAATACGGGCGGTTTCCAGTGGCTGAATGACTTTGACCCGATCGCTGGGCACGATCTTGCCTTGCGCCACCGCCACGATATCCATCTTGCCGAAGCAGGCCCACAACAGACTGATCACGAACAGTGTCATCAAGGTATAGGCGGTCCAGCGTGGGATGGGCGACGGCGGGGTGTCCTGCAATTCCAAGGCGGCGGGCAGGAACTGGGCTTCATGGGGGAGTCGGGCCTGCGGCGCCAACTCGTCACGGACGACCCAGGCGGCTTGCCAGACGGCCGCATAGCGCTTCAGGAGCTCCCGCCAGGCTTGCAGGCGGGGAGAGGCTGTGAACATGGTGGGTCTCCGTTAATGTTGCTGCAAAGCATGCAGGTAAGCGTAATAGCCCTCGGGTTGGCCCATCAGCTCATCATGCGAGCCTTGCTCGACGATCTGGCCACGATCCATGGCGATGATGCGGTGGGCATCCCGTACGGCCGACAGGCGGTGGGCAATGATCAGTACGGTGCGCCCTTGCACAATGTGCTGCATGTTCTGCTGGATGATGCGTTCCGATTCGTAATCCAGTGCACTGGTGGCTTCGTCAAAGATCAGGATGCGCGGGTTGGTGACCAGTGCTCGGGCAATGGCAATCCGCTGCCGCTGGCCGCCAGACAGGGTCGCGCCGTGCTCGCCGACCATGGTGTCGTAACCTTCCGGCAATTCCACGATGAAGTCATGGGCGCCGGCCTGCTTGGCCGCCTCCATCACCGCGTCCATCGGCATGCCGGGGTCGGCCAGGGCAATGTTGTCGCGAATGGTGCGGTTGAACAGCATGTTGTCCTGCAAGACCACGCCGATCTGCCGACGTAACCAGGCCGGATCGGCCAAGGCCAGATCCACCCCATCCACTAGCACCCGGCCGCGTTCCGGCACATACAGGCGCTGCACCAGTTTGGTGAGCGTGGATTTGCCGGACCCGGAGCGGCCGACAATGCCGATCACCTCCCCTGCCTGGACGGTCAGGGACACCCCACGCAGGATTTCTGCGCCATCCGGGCGATAGCGGAAACCGACCTGGTCGAACTCGATCTCCCCTTGAATGGTCGGCAGTTGCGCACGATGGGCACTGGGGACTTCGGTGCGGGTATTGAGAATGTCGCCCAGCCGGGCCACCGAGATGCCGGTCTGCTGGAAATCCTGCCACAGCTGTGCCAGGCGCATCACCGGGGCTGCCACCCGGCCGGCCAGCATATTGAAGGCAATCAACTGGCCGACCGACAACTGGCCCTCGATCACCAGTCTGGCACCGAACCACAGGGTCAGCACCGTCACCAGCTTGTTGATCAACGCCACCCCCTGGCTACCCAGGTTGGCCAAGGCGGTGACCCGGAACCCAGCGCTGACGTAGGCCGCCAGCTGATTGTCCCAATGTCGGGTCATCTGGGGTTCCACCGCCATCGCCTTGACCGTTTGAATGCCATTCACCGACTCGACCAGGAAGGCCTGGTTCTCGGCGCCCCGATTGAATTTCTCATTCAGACGGTGGCGCAGGATGGGGGTGATGAAGGCGGAAATCAGGAAATAGCCCGGCAGGCTGAGTACCACGATCAAGGTCAGCCACAGGCTGTAGTAGGCCATCACCGCCAGGAAGACGACCGAGAACAGCAGATCCAGCACCGCCGTCAGCGCCTGGCCGGTCAGGAAGTTGCGGATGTGCTCCAGTTCGCGCACCCGCGCCACGGAATCGCCCACTCGCCGCGCTTCGAAGTACGCCAGTGGCAGCGCTAATAAGTGACGGAACAGCCGTGCACCCAGTTCGACATCGATGCGGTTGGTGGTATGCGCAAACAAGTAGGTGCGCAGCCCGGTCAGCAGGATTTCGAACAGCGAAATCACCAACAAACCAAAGCAAATCACATCCAGCGTGGTCAAGCCACGGTGCACCAGCACCTTGTCCATCACCACCTGGAAGAACAGCGGCGACACCAGCGCAAACAGCTGCAGGAACAACGACATCAACAGCACTTCACCCAGCAGCTTGCGGTACTTGACCACGGCGGGGATAAACCAGCTGAAGTCGAAGCGGGCCATTTCCCCGGCCAATGCGGCCCGGCTGGTGAACAGCATCAATCCACCCTGCCAGCGGGCGGCCAGTTCGGCCTGGTTGAGAATCTGCGGTCGCCCCACGTGCGGATCTTGAATCAGTACCTGGTCGCCCTCCACCCGGGCGATGATGAAAAAGCCACCGGCAGCCGCTTCCGCGATGGCGGGCAGCGGTGTGGTAGACAGGCGACTGGCCTGGGTCACCACCCGTTTGGCTTTCAGCCCCAATTGCTTGGCGGCCAACAGGATCTGCGGTACCCCAAACAATTGCGAGGGGGCACAGAACTGATGCTGTAACTGCGCGGGTTCGGCCGCCAGCTGATGAAACCGTGCCAGCATCACCAGACAGACCAGGCCGGTATCGACTGCCGGCGGGTCTTGGGAAGCATCTTGAGATTCGGAATCCATGTTTTACCAATACAAAAACAACCACCCCACACAGGATGTGTGGGGTGGCAAGCGTACAAACAAGCCTTAATTTATTGATTTAATACATTACTTCACGTTTTACCAGCGAAGCATGGTGGTGGTATCCCCCGCATGATGGCGCCAGTTCCCTGGTGTGGCTGCCAGCATGGATTGCGGGGTGTCCCCACTCAGACTCGACGACGAGGCCGCGGCACTGGTGGGGCTGAATGACGCCATGGCTTCCACCAGCCGGGCAGTCTGTCGATCCAGCGTGCCGGCATCGGCCCGGCGGACCATGGCTGCTGGCGGGGTGCTCAGCAACGCATCGACCTGGGTGTTCAGGATGGTCTGATTGTCTGCCGTCTTGATCTGTTCGATCTGATGCTGTGTGCCCAGGAACCAGTGCTTCACCGTGACTTGGTCGGTAGTGCGCTTGATGCCGATCACCAAATCATTGTTGGTCTTGCTGAAGGTCAACTGGTCGCGGGTCAGTCCGGCACCGAACTGGATCACGTCGCGGTTGCCGACAGTGGCGTCGTTCTCCTGCAGGGTATCGGCACCAAAGCCACTGTTGAAGCGGTAGGTGTCGTTACCCAGGCCCCCCAGCAGGTAGTCGTTGTTGGCGCCACCGTCCAGGGTGTCGTTGCCAGCGCCACCATCCAGCATGTCTGCATCGGTGGACCCGATGATGGACTGGTTGCCGGCCTGACCTGCCAGCACGGTACCGAAACGACTGTCATTCGGCAGGTCAACATACACGGGTGACCCGACGGGATCCGGGTTGGTCAGTTTGAATACTTCAAACAGTTTGGCTGCGGTCAGTTCGCCGCCACTGGCAAAACGAATGGTCTTGACCGCTTGATCGCCACCCAGGAAGAAGTCGCGCAACGTCACCTGATCGGTGCTGTTGGCGACCTTCAGGGTCAGATCATTACCGGATTTCATCAGGCCACGGCTCACCTCGTTGAAGGCAATGCCTTCGAACAACAACACATCCGTGCCACCCCCGAGGTTGTCGATCACGTCCTGGCCATCACCTTTGGCGAACACATAGGTGTCGTCGCCACGCCCGCCCAACAGCAGGTCATTTGCAGCCCCACCGCGTAACGTGTCGTTGCCGTTGCCCCCGTCGAGTTGATCGTTACCGGCTTCACCTTGCAGGCTGTCATGACCGTTCAAACCGACCAAGCGGTCGCGCTGAGCGGTACCCGTCAATGTTTCAGCCGTGTCAGTACCGGTTTTCTGGGAATCGAATGCCGACGTAGTCGCCGGGACGGGTAACTTAAACGCACTAAAGATAGCTTGGGCTGTCAGCTGGCCACCATCATCAAACGCGATGGTTTCCAGCAAATGCTCGCCACCTTGGAAGAAGCGCTTGAGGGTGACCTGATCGCTGGTACCGGCGATCTTGAGCACCAGATCGTCGCCACTGCGGCCCAGGTTGCTGGCAACATCGTTGAACTTCACGCCATTGCTGAAGCGCAGGGTGTCGTGGCCGTTGCCACTGTTGTCAATCACATCCTGACCCTCGCTCCGAGCAAAACGGTAAGTATCGTCACCGCTGCCGCCGATCAGCGTGTCGTTGCCGGCCTTGCCGCTGAGGTCGTCATTGCCGGCCCCGCCCAGCAGCACATCCGCATCCGCCGTGCCGACCAGCGTGTCGTTGCCACCGGGTGTGGGAGTAGGTACCGGGGTCGGCGTCGGTGTCGGAACAGGAGTAGGCGTCGGTGTCGGGGTAGGTGTCGGGACCGGGGTGGTGACGGCACGCTGAATCTCGGCAGCGGTCAACACGCCATCTTTAACCTGAATCGAATGAAGCGCCGTGGCGGCCCCGGCAAAGTGATTGACGACACGCACGGACTGTCCGGCTTGTCCGTTGACGGCAACCAGCAGATCCTTGCCTGCCTGTTTGAAGCCCAGCGCTGCTCTGGTCAAGTCGGTGAAGGCCAGTACATCCGCCCCGCTGCCAGTTTCGACCACGTCGGTGCCAAAATTGCCGGCGAAGACATACCGGTCGTCGCCCAGACCGCCTTTCAGCGTGTCGTTACCAACGCCACCGTCCAGGGTGTCGTTGCCAGCCCCGCCATCCAG
>NZ_SCOH01000093.1 GCF_005503445.1 Chitinivorax sp. B
ACCAGCTGGACATAGCGGCGGGGGCCGGACTTGGTAATTTTGACGAACATGCCGCCACTTTACCAGCCAGCCCTGGCTTATCAAATTGATCTTGTAAGACCTAAAACGTGCCAAAACATGGCTTTTTGCTTGGACACCGTGAAAAAAACCATCGTTGTTGGGTTGGCGGGGTGAAAATCAAGAAAATCGAGCGTGAACCGTTGAACTCGGGAGGACTGAGCTTTTATTTGATTAAACAAGGAGTAAAGTTCGATCCCGCCCTGCCTTCCCCCAGGCCCGGTATAACAGGCTTTTGAGGTTCAATACGCGCCAACATCACCGGGAATTCACTGAAGTTTGATGAAATTCGGTCTGACTCTGATTCATACAGAGCTTCCGCATGTAAACATTTTATTCAAAAAATATAATCTTCATAACACATGATTACAGTCAGTTGCCTCGCCACACTGCGGTCACTACGTAGCCATCACCCAAATCATATTTGAAGAAAAAACGCTGCACCCATACAAAAGGCCCCAGCGTGAAGCGATTAAAAATGAATCCCAATTTACTTGTTAAACTATGTCGCTCAACACCACTCTTAATACTACGCTCTACTTGGTTTCCTACATCTTCTGCAACCACATGTTTTTTCAAAATTTTCACTGCAAACCAACGACCAATATTTCCCAAAGGGAAACCATAATTACATACGCTTACATCATCAAATCCAATTCTTACCAATAATTTTACCAGCTCACTTTTTTCATATCTTCTAACATGTCCAACGAACAAATCATCAGGACCAAACTTCCTCATGTGCGCAGGAACCGATAAAACTAGAAACCCTTCTTTTTTAAGGTACTTTGACCATTCTTTTAACACTAATTCATCTTGTTCAATATGCTCCAGAACTTCAAACGCAAATAAATAATCAAAATCTCTGTCAATGACTTTTTCTAATCTCTCAACAACAGTCACTTTTTGTGGATACTTCTCAAAACGAGAAGACAATAAATTAAGTGAGGTTTCACCGATATCATGACAAACACCATGAAATCCATTTTTTACAAAATATTCAGTAATGTCACCAGTTCCTGCCCCCATTTCAATAAATCTTCCAGGTAAAAAATTACGCGTGGCATATCTTATGCATGCCATACGCAACAAATGCTTCGGTGTGCGCTTCCAGTTTGTCATGAGTAATTAAATTTGAGTTAATCTAAAAAACTTATAAAAACACATTGCACTAGCCCATAGAAGAATCTCTGCTGCCAACACCAACAATCGATACATACCAACAACCCCCACAAACCTAATGGCCATTTCTGTATTAGTCCCACTTAACAAGTAACTAGCAACTATTTCAGAGACCCCTATACCTTGTGGAGAGAAGATTGCGATAAAACCGGCAGCCCAACTAATCCAATATATGCCAGCTACTTTAACCCAATCTGTTACATCACCAAACCCTATATGTTCATAAGAAAACCAATAACATGAAAATGCCAAGCCATAGCATAACCAGACACAAATAAAGCACCTAAAGAATATAAAATACAAACTGATTCTAAAAGGAGATGATTGATCTGGCAACCTAAATACCCTGAATCTAATAATCCACGGGGAAACAATCAAAGACAATGCGGCAAACAATAACAATACTCTCAAAACACCAACACCGTCAGCCACCAACACAGCCACTGCACCCAACAACGATGCAGTACCCAAAGCCATTACATTCTCCAAGAAAAGATATGCCAAAATCTGTTCTTTCCCTGGTTTTAATATTTCCTTATACACACTTAACTTAGATACCGTCTGCCAAATCCCACCTGGCAAATATCGGGCTAGCATATTAGAGAAGTGAATCTTTATTGCAGTTCCTGCAGAAACCTGAAATCCCAAGCATGACCACAAATACACATTAGAATAAGCCAAAAAAAAATGTGATATTATAATCAATACAATGGAAGAAATTAGCGACTCAATAGAAATCTGCGTTAGCAAAGTGGAAAAATAACTATACTGGCTAGTGAAAATCCAGATTACACAAAAAATTGAAATAATACCAACACATCTCTTGAAAAGAGAAGCTAGTAAAAATAACTTCACTCCGCAACCCTACTCTGATTCACTTTCTTTATAATTCAACATTGATATTTGCTCTGATATAAGACCAATCAAGAAAATCAGCACTGACGTAATAAACAGCAGTGCACTCATATTTGTGAATCTATGCTGAGAAATAAACGTATACATATAATACCCAAAACCAGTCACAAAGAATGAAAGGCTAATTGGTAAGAATAGCTTCAATGGTGAATAAAGAGTCCCAATTTTGAAAATTATTAACAAAAAACGGGTGCCATCTCTGAGGATTTTAATATGGCTCTTCCCTATTCGCTCAGGTGCTATGATTGGTTCATAAGCCACACTATAGCCTGCACGAAAGAAACTCATCGTGAGAGTGGTAGGATAGGAAAAACCATTGGGCAGCAAGTAAACAAAGCGTTTAACTTTAGCGAGGTTTGCAATACGAAATCCAGAAGTAAGGTCATCCACTCGCTGCTCTACCATCCACGAAGCTAATCTGTTATATAGCCCATTAGCCATAGCTCGATGTGCGCCAGCTTGTGATTTCCTTGTCCTGGCACCCACAACCATATCAAAACCATCATTTAATTTAGCTAATAACCTAGGGATATCTTCTGGTCGATGTTGGCCATCGGCATCCATAAACAAGACGATTTTTCTTGTTGCTTCTCTTATGCCAGTTTTTATTGCAGCTCCATTGCCTTTCGAATACTTATGAGAAACGCATCTCACTCCATATCCAAGAGCAATACCGGCAGTATTATCCGTTGAAGCATCATCAACTACAATAATTTCAGCTCCAGAACACTCAGTCATTAGCAATGGTAAAATGAGACTTAATCCTGCCTCTTCGTTCTTCGCAGGCAAAACTATACTTAGATCAGAATAGGAAATCACTTAGCTTGCTCTTTTTCTACTTTATCTAAATCACGCAGTTGTCGCGCAATAACATCTGAATACAACAATTTAACATCCAAATCTCTTGCCCATAGAATGGTACTCCTCGCCTTAGAAATATCTCCCATAACTCGATAGAGCTCAGCAAGATTTAATACATTCTGCGGACTCAATTCAAAGTGAATTGCATCTTTAAGGAAAACCTCTGCCCGCTTGTAATCATTTAATCGGTTTGCATAATACAAGCCCGATGCACTATTTAAAGCAGATCTAAAAGAAGGCAATACAGTAGGATTTTCATTTGCATTCTGCAGCAGTAATATTATTTCTTCTTCTTGCAATTTACAATATTGATACAATTGACAATTAATCAAATTCTGGATAAATGAAACATTAGATGCCGCAAATGGCCTTGATTTCAATCTATTATTTAAATCCTTCATTAACTCCAGCGACAACGGCTGACCAGTCAAAAAAGCCAATTGTACCAATCCAAAGTAGCCGCCATTATCAGAATAAGGTGAATTTTTTGCTTTATTCAAATAAAAATAAGCTTTTTCAGCATACTCATATTTTTTTTCCTGCATATACAATTTAAAATACATTCTACCAAACTGATAATTTGCACGATCTGATGAAGGGTGATTCAACTGCTCAATAGCAGCATGATCCACTAGATTCCCCCACTGATCAGATCGTATCCATGTTAGAACTGATAAAACAATAAGAAAAATTGGAACTAGCAAAAACTTAGCTTGCACCAACCTTTTACTAGGCTTCCATAAATAGATCGTCACCACCCCATAGAATAATATACCTAGCGATGCCAGATAGTTACGGTGCTCATGCACAAGCTCCAATGGCCATATCGTAGATTCCAATGCATGTGCACAAAAGAACCAGAATACAGCAAATGAGAACATAAAATATTTGGTGCGATAGAAATATGCGCTTAAACCAATAACAGCCCACCCAATGACAGATATTATTGTCGTTATAGGGGAAAACCAACCAACAGATATCTCAAAATCATCATGATACAACCCCATTTTAGATATATCTGGAAGTAGAATTAATCTACAATAAAAAAATAATACTCGCGCTTCAGTCCAAAGCCGCTCGCCAAAGTTGAATTGGCGTATTTTATAAATATCTAAGATCGATTCCCATTTTAAATACAATGCCCCGCCAACAGCAGCGGCGCTCACTATTACAAAAACACCCCATAATTGACGCAACCTTAGGCCATCAATTATTGATTTCTGAGCAACTCTAAATTTAAATATTGTAGCTTCAATAGCTAGTGCATAGAGTGGCAATAAGGCTCCACTCTCTTTTGATAGGGCTCCAAGCAACGTGAAAACAACTAACCCAAATACTATGGCAATCCACCCAAATAATCGATTATTGTCGATTAATAGTCTTATCCGGCCTTTACTATACAAAACCAAACCACATACAGTGAATAGCGCTGACAAACTAGTCATACGCTGCACAACATATAAAACACTAGTCAAGTTTAACGGATGAAATGCCCAAAAAGCTGTAACCAACAATGGCAAATAACTTATTTCAATAGCACCAAGATTTATATCACCGACTTTATCTAAGAAAATCAAAAAACTACGAATAAGGAAAATTATAGACAATGCAACAAACACATGGATAATAAGGTTTGTTAACTTGAACGAAAATGGCTCCACCCCAAAGAAATACTGATTTAATGAAAAGGTCAACATACTAATTGGCCTTCCCAATACACCAGCATCTCCTGAATGAGCTACTCGCCATAACTCAGACCAAGATAATTCATTCAGTGGTAAGCGTGGGTTATCTAGAAGATTAACGCTATCATCAAATTCAAAGTCTCCGGTCAGCCCAGGCCAGTAGATATAGATAATAGTTAAAATTAGAACAAAATATAGAAAGTACAAGTACTTTTGTAACCGTGGCAAAATCAAATCTCTTTTTGAAGTTAGCTAAATAGACTCTAGTTACGACAATTACTTGGACGATACAATGGACTTAGCGACCCAGATTTACAATCCCAACGAAATACACCGTTACTGATAGTTGGCGTTAAGATAATCGTATCACCGGGCGACACTTTTGTATTATAAGTGACAACAATTACCCCACCATTAAGAATGCTAACGCTACGAACTGCATTCCCGGTAATTGAAGTTGGGCTTGCTAAACCGGCTGAGGTATTGCTATTTGGCCACATCCCCCGCGAACTGTAATACTCTGTTACAGTAAATTTTGCCCCCGTTGCCAAACTTAAGCCTTCTGCAACGTGTGCGCGCTTTGCATATTGTTGATATGCAGGAATTGCGACAGAAGCAAGGATGCCAATAATTGCCACGACAATCATTAGCTCAATGAGAGTAAAACCTTTTTGTTGACTCATGATTGTCTCCTAACGTGGCGGACCAACCCAAGAAAAAAAAAGCACCCAACCGGGTGCTTTTTTTCCATCAACCAAGCTTAGCGGCAGTTGGTTGGACGATACTTGGCATTCAAGTTACCGCCTTTGCAATCCCAAGTAATCGAACCATTTGCGTTCGTCGGGGTAATAACGATCGTCTTACCTGCTTCAGCCTTCGTGCTGTAGGTAACAGTAATAACACCTTGTGCACCAACGCCAACGCTAT
>NZ_SCOH01000094.1 GCF_005503445.1 Chitinivorax sp. B
GTGTTGGGGTTGGGGTTGGGGTCGGCGTCGGCGTCGGCGTCGGCGTCGGCGTCGGGGTTTCATTATCCCCAACTGGCACCTGATTGTTGAAATGGCTGGCAATACGTGGCCAGATCAGGGAAATCTTGTTACCGCCGTTATAGCAGCCACCCGTATTATGCAACGCCACCACGCGATTGCTGCGTGCCGCAATCACGGGTGAACCTGAACTGCCCCCTTCGGTATCACACTTGTATTCAACGCGTGACCCACTGACTGATTCCACCGTGCAAAAACCACCAGCAGTTGAATCACTTCTGATCGCCAGTTGCTTGGGGCGGGCACCGCCATGTTGAGAGATGAAAATACGTTCGCCGATCTGTGGCTCGCGTACTTCCAGGCCGTAGTAGCCAAAATTGCGGATGGTATCCGGATTCTTGACACTAACGAGCGAGTAGTCATAGTCGCTGCCTGTCGTCAGCAATTTGTCGCCTGCAACCTTGACCACTCCGCCATTGGCATCCCCACTTTCACAATCGGGACGCTGGTAATTGAACTGAACCTCCATCGATTCAGCCCCGTTTTGCGAACTGACGCAATGGTTGTTGGTCAGGATGTAGCCCCCAGCCCCAACCCGCCAACCGGTACACGCCGAGCCACCCATCAGCAAACGAGCAGTCGGACGGGTACGCTCGAATTCCACCGGATTGCTGCTGCGATAGCAGACGGCATCGCGACGCTCATCATTACCGCAAACACTTTCCTGAATCGGACCGCCTGCGTCGTTCATGGTCGCCATTGATTCCTGAAGACGATCCTGACTATAGCCTTCCAACATACCGTCAATCTGGATGCCATGTTTACTACTGTCCCAGCCACGACCAGGGTTCAACTTGACCAAAACGGTATCGCCGTCGATTGACATGGCCGAGAAACGCTTCACACCGTCATCACGACGTTGGCGATCAATCGTAATTGCTGTGAGCTTGCCTGGCGCTAATACATATCGTTCGGTGCCACGGGGATTGGATATTTCAACCGATGCATCGGCCGGTAGATCGAAACGAGAAAAATGCAGCTTGATGAAGGATGCACCTTCACGGCGAATCACAGTAGGCTGTGGCGCATCCTCCTGCGTACCCAGGCTGCGGGCCGGTGCAGTAAGAGTCAGATTGAGTGGTTTTTCGTCCGCTACCTTGATCATGCCAGTGCTGGCTGCAGTGGCCATACCATGGGCTGCCCCAGCCAACAAGGCCAATACCGCCAAGCGAATCGGACGGCTATTCATTTGAAACATCGTTTTTTCTCCCTCTCCGATAGAGAAACGTGTCATGGGAAATGCCGCCGAGCTTAAAACAGCATCAGACAGCGATTAACACAAACAAATCCTCAACATAAATCAAACGCATTCACATCAAAATAAATATACAAAAACAGATACATAAAGATACTTTTTATTTTTTTGTTGCATATGTCATCACACTGCACGATGCGGATTTCATCATGCAAAATTGACGTATGTCAACATAACATCGTCATTTAAACGATAAAAAATTGCTTTTTATTTAGGTAAGTACAACAGTTACAAAAAATATCATGGCTAGCAAATGTTTAATAACGCAGGGCAGCAAATGCACTGAACGGAATATTATTTCAGTTCATGAAATACAAATTTATGAAATATTGATCGATTTGCATTTAGCGATGAGACCTTAGCAGCCAAGCATACGCACCCATGGCATCTCATAACGGTAATATTTGTGTAACAGATGGTTTTTCTACGCAGATGACATGAACTGACATGCACAATATGGACACACCCGAAACCTACCAATGGCTGCCCGTCAGAACAGCCATTGGTGGCATTTCCTATTTAATCAGCGAACAGCGCGCGTGGTGAACACCCACTTCACGCCATTGCCATTGCTACCCTTGGCTTGCTGAATGGCCGGGGTGCCATCCTGACCTGCGGTGATCCCTAGCGGGAAACCGCTGTAGCGCGACACCAGCTGGTACGAGCCATCACCCACCGCTACCGGGCACCATTGCTGGTTTACTCCTTTGTGCAGCGTGAACAGGATCGATTCACCACCCACCTTGCCCTTGGTGCTGCCATGCAGATCCAGTGCCAATCCTGTCGCCTTGGAGGTGATCAGGTAGAAGCCCTCCGCATTGCGTTGCAGCTTCCAGCGGGCTGCATTGCCGTCGTTCCACACCAGCAATGGCGACAGTGCTGCATCACCAGCCGGTACCAGATTGGTACCGCTCAGTTTGTTGCTGATCGTCACTTCACCATTGACACTCAACTGGCTGTCGCACTTGCCGACTGGGGTGGGCGTCGGCGTCGGCGTCGGAGTAGGGGTCGGGGTCGGCGTTGGATTCGGATCAGGGTTCGGCTTGCTGCCGCCATCACCATTCGGGTCCAACCACTGCTTCAACTTTGGATAGATCGCGTCCAGGCGTGAATAAACGTCCGGCGCATTCTGGTCGGTGCAATATGAATTACCACCCAACAGACCGCCGCGCAGCTCGTAAAAACCTTTGCTGCTGTTGTAAGTGAACAGGCCGGAACCGGATGAACCCGGCTCGGTCACCCCTTTGCTCCAAACCACTTCGTGCAGGGTGTCTGAGCGTGTCTTGCGGCCATCGCTCACCTTCTTCACATCACCTTTGGGATGGTGAATACCAAGGATGCTGGTGCCATCGGTCAGGCTACCGGCATTCCAGCCAGAGTAGGTCACCCCGGCTGGTGGGCGGTCGCGCAGTACCAGCAGCGCACCATCACCATTGCGCTCGGAATACAGATAATCGGCACCACCTGTCAGCACCTTACGTTGACGCTGACTGCTACCACCGCAACTGGCGGCTTCGTAAAACCAATAGGTCTGTAGTGACTCAGCAGCACTTTGTGAGCCAATACAATGGTGGGCGGTGTAAAAGAATGGCTTGCGGGGCGACGTTGCACTGTTCAGCAACGTGCCCGTACATACATAGCTGCCACCATCATCGGCGGTATAGGCCATGTGAGCGACAGCATCTTTGGCTTCAGTCCACCCGCGGGGAGGGTTGGCTCGGCAAGCCACATCGACTTCACATGAGTCAGAGCCGCCCAGTCGCATCAGCTTCCGGCCCTGTTCAGATTTGACTTCTTCGGGCAATACGTCAAAGTGCGACAGGCTGGTCACGTTGACGGCTACTTCAGTCGGATTGGCATGGGCCGGCACAAACAATTCAATCACCATGCGATCACCCGGCAGAATGGGCGACCATTTTGGTTTGCTGCCGTAGGCGGCCGCTACCTCCTCCACGACCCATTCCTGACGGCCACTACCGGCAAAGCGTACCGTCGCACCAGCAGGCGCTTTGATCGTCAAGCGGGCGCGTAGACCAGCCGCATCAACCGCACTCAGCTGCACCTGCGCTGCCCGACCACCGTCTACCGGTGTCCAGCGCAATGCGTTGCCAGCCAAGCTACGTTGTGTCCCGTTCAATGACTGAGGAAAGCCAATTTGCAGCGGTTGGCCCTTACCTTTGGCCCCCTCACTGACAATAGCTGCTTCACGCAGTTGGCGGGTGTTCAGGGCAGGCAGACGAATAGTCTGACTGGCGTCGCCAAAACTGAGTGACAGCTTAGGTGCCGGCAGGGTAAGCAACTCGGCAACACCCGTTTCAACGGCTGGCGGCATGGAATCCACTGCAAGCGCGGTATAAGGTGCAGTCGCAAATGCCGCAGCCAGCATTGAATAAATAATGGCTTGTTTCATGGAATAATTCTTTCTTCAAATAGAATGTTCATTTGCCCGTTGCTCAGCGCGTCACGCCGATCAGCGATACGCCATTGATGGCCGAATAGGCATGCATCAGGACGTAATATTTGCCAGCCCTAGGATTGTTGATCAGCACATACTCGGCATTGGTTTCACCAGTGGATTTGGCATCCGCATTGCTGTTGCGGCCCTTGGTCGGGACACCCCCCAGCTTCACATATACATCGGTGTCACCTGTTCCATTACCAGTGCGCACAGCCAGGAAACGAGCCCCGACAGGCACGTCGATGGTGTAGATCTGTTCTGTATCTGCACTGTGCCGAATTCCGATCACCGCTTTGCCATTGACCAACATATCGCCAGGAGTAGGTGTTGGAGTAGGTGTTGGAGTAGGTGTTGGAGTAGGTGTTGGAGTAGGTGTTGGAGTAGGTGTTGGAGTAGGTGTTGGAGTAGGCGTTGGAGTAGGCGTTGGAGTTGGAGTTGGAGTAGTGCCACCACCGTAATTCATCAGTGCACCACGCCCCGCACTAACGCGATCACCGCCATGTGTAGCATACCCGCCATAGGCCTGGCTTCCTTCAGTGAAAGTCCAACCACCTATAGTCATGCCATTGACCGACAAATCCTGGCCATCTTTGAGCAACGAGAAATGTACGTGTGGGCCACTGGCCGAGCCACCGCAAGGCAACTGTACATCGATCTGACCAAGATAGGCCCCTTTGGAGATCGATGTCCCATCGGCAATATTGGCCAGACTGGTCATGTGGTAGTAGGTTGTGGTGTAGCCATTGTCATGCACCAGCTTCACCAGCGCGCTGCCGTTACGTACACAACTCTTGTAAAAGCGACCAGATGCCGGTGCCAATACCCGTCCATCTCGGCCATTGAAGTCAATGGAGTTGAACGGCCTACTACTACCAGAATTGCCATGTGGCCCTCCCCCCATGTACCAAGCTTCGCCTTCTTTCCAGGGCAATGCCAAACCGGTCTCGGCAAAACTGGCATGCGATTTCTGGCTGCCTAGGCTACGCTTTTCATCAACCGCCAGCAGATCTGTCGGCGCCAGTGCAACCAGGCCTGCAAAGTCGGAGGTACCTTCCATTGCCAGCCTCCAAGCATCACCTTCCTTGCGGGCAACAAAGAACAGCGACTTTGGTGACTCATGCACGCGATTGCCGATTACCGCAGTAACCGACCCCATGATCCAGCCGCCACTGGCATCCTGCTTGTTGATTTCCACCAAGGTTTCGCCGGTTGCCAGACCACGTTTGGCCCAACCTTGTGTTACGCCACTGAAGGCCTGGTTGGCAGATTGCACCAGGGCTGGGTCAGTCACCAGCCGGGCGTGGGCTGCGCCAGACAATGGGAGCAAGGTACTACCGAGCAACAATGCAATGGCCGACAGTCTCGGGGTTCGGTTCAACATGACATCTCCTTCAAAACAATGGCATCACAGCAAGGCCAGACAACATGCCGAGATGAAAACGGGATAATCGATGAGCAAAGATGCGATTCGCCCACGCCAGGCGGTTGTCTGCCACGTTGGCAGCCAACCACCATGAAGGCGTGTGACAAACTGCGAGTTGAATCAGCGAACAGCGCGGGTGGTGAACACCCACTTCACGCCATTGCCACTGCTACCCTTGGCTTGCTGAATGGCCGGGGTGCCATCCTGACCTGCGGTGATCCCTAGCGGGAAACCGCTGTAGCGCGACACCAGCTGGTACGAGCCATCACCCACCGCTACC
>NZ_SCOH01000095.1 GCF_005503445.1 Chitinivorax sp. B
CTGCGCCGCCAGCTTAAACAGCGCCAGCCACGGGCTACTCCACCCAATCAGGTCTGGGGTGTGGACTTGACCGGTAAAACCGATCAGGCCGGCCGCCTGCATCCCATCCTGGCGGTAGTCGATCACGGCAGTCGGGCCGCCTTGTGTTTGGCGGCACTGCCCAACAAATCAGCATGGACGATGCGGGTGGCCGAGACCACCGTCGCCGCCCCGTCAGCTTGCGGGCGCGATTCGACGATGCGCTCGATGCGCCGTGGGGCCGGTGTGGGTCTGACTTGCGGCGCGTCGGGTGCCGCGTCACTGACCCGCGGCGGTGCGAGCCAGCGGTCGATGTCCCGCTCCTGATCCAAGTCCCGGTAGGCGATGGGGTCGGCCGGGAACGGGCTCTGCTGTGGCAGCTTGAGATCGGCCACCCCCGCCAGTTGCCGGCTGCGCTCGGCCTGGCTGGCTTCCTGCTGCCGGGCGGCCCGGTTCTGCTGCTGATCGAGGTAGCCCCGGGTGGCCGCCGATGCCGCTTCCACCCAGAAGGTGGTGCGGGCGTCGAACTTGTCCCGGTACCGGCCGCTGCGGTCGAGTTCCTGATTCAGCCAGTGCTTGGCCGCCGCCTGCAGCATGTTCAGCAGCGCATCGCCAGCCAGCTGGAAGCTGCTGGGCAGCGCGGCGCCCCAGTCGGTGTTGCCGATGCTGGTGTCGAAGCCCTGGTAGTGGCGGCTCCAGGGGCGGCCCTGGGGCAGTTTGCCGGTGCCGAACGCCGGTTGCATCACCCCGGCCATGGCCACGTTGACGCCCATTTCCCGCAGGCTGAACTGTGGGTCATTGCCCGCCAGCCGGTTCAGGCCATAGCTCGCGCCCTGGCTGACGGCGGCCTGGGTCATGGCGCCGATCACCGCGCTGTTGGTCGCCGAGGCGGCCATGCCGCCGATTTCCATGCCGACGTAGGCGGCTGCCGCCGAGATGGCGACACTCTGGTAGTTGAACTGCCCCGGTGCCCCGGTTTCGCCGGCGTTGCCGAACGCCACCGCCGCCAGGTCGTTGCGGGAGCCGGCAAACGGGTTGGACTGCATCGTCATGAAGCGACGGTAGTCGAACTGGCCGTTGATCATCATCGTCGAGTATTGCCCGGCGGCGTTGCCGGCCATCGCCCCCACCACCGGCCCGGCATAGGCGCTGACGATCAGCGTCACCACTGCCGCCACCACCCCGGCCAGCGTCCGGCCATGCACACCGCAGCCTTTCTTGCCTTGTGGTGCCACCGGCGCCGGCACGGTCGGGTCGAGCCGGCCCATGGCCTCGCCCGGGTTGTACGGCCGGAAGGTGTTGCTGTTGTTGTGGATGTTGGTGACTTTGTTGGGGATCACCAGGTTCTGTCCCGGAGTCAGCGCTTCATCGCCCTTCAGCCCGTTGGCGTCCGCCAGCAGGTACCACATGGCCTCGTCGCCCCACAGGCTGCGGGCGATGCTGTGCAGGGTTTCGCCGCTGGCGCGCACGGTGTAGGCGCCGGGGGCGTTGCCCGGGTACTGTTCGTTGATCGGTTCGTAGTTCTGGTCGAAGTCACTTGATGTGACGGGTTTGGCATTACGGTACAGTTCGCTCAGGCTGACGGTCTGGTCCTTCTGCGCCAGTTGTTCGGCGTAGGACAGCCGCACCTGCAGCGCCGCCGGGTCGTTGGCGACGTCGCCGATGCGCTGGTTGTTGGCATAGTAGTACCAGTGCGTGAACGCCTTGTCGCGCAAGCCGACTGCCCGTTGCAGGATCTGCCCGTTGCTGGCGGTGATATAGCGGGTCACCCGGTGATCGACGTGATCGGCCGCCCCCCGGATATAGCCATTGGCGTCATAGCTGAGCGATACCCGGCCCTGCCGGCCGTCCCGGTCCTTGGCATCGACCCAGATGTTGGTCTGCCGGGCCGTGTCCCAGTATTCGTAGTCGTAACTGGTGGTGCTCTGCCAGTCGCCGCCGTGCCAGCTCATGCTCTTGGCCAGCGCGCCGTGGTAGCCCTCGCTGTTCTGCACGTCCGCCGGGTTGCCCGTCCCCTGCTGGTTGAAATAGTAATAGCGAGTGACGTCATGGCGGCCGACCTCGCCGGCCTGGCCGTCGCTGTAGCGGGTTTCCTTCAGCAGCCGATGGTCGCGGTCGTATTCGGTGTGGGTGAGCTTGTGGTTGACTTCGTCGCGATAGGTGACGGTCCGCCCCAGTTGATCCAGGATGCGCCGCGCCCGCACCTGGCCGTCGAAGGCGGTGGTCTCCAGAAAGCCGTCGGCCCGGTACGCATACACCTCGTGCTTGCCGCTCTTGACGCTGTAGGCCGCCACCCGTTGCCCGGCCGCGTCGTACGCCAACTGTACGCCTTGTTGGGTACCGGTGACGTCGATGCGGTAACGGCGGTCGCTGCGGCTCGTGCCGCGCTGTTCGTTGGTGACCAGGGTGTTGCCCTGCGTATCCAGCAGCCCCCCCATCGAGGTGGTGAAACGATTGGCCCGGTCATAGCTGTACCAGAAATCGTCCAGTTGGCGCAGCCCCTGCGTGCCATCGTGGTGATAGCTGCGCACCCGCCGCCGGTTGCCCAGCGCGTCGTATTCGTGGTCGACCGTGAACGCATCGCGATCACGGGCCCGCGCCAGCCGGCCCAGTTCGTCATAGTGCAGGGTGGCATCCTGATAGTAGACCGTGATCGCCCGATTGGCGTCGATCGCACCATAGGTCTCGCGGGTGCGCAGCCCGGCATTGTCGTAGTAATAGGCGGAGACAGTCTTGTTGGTCAGGTCATAAGCCGCCTGAATATACCCGTTCGCAAAATACTGATACTGCAGATGCTGCACGCCCCACTGGTCATAGCCACTGCCACGCTGGGTCATCAACCAGCCGGCCAGGTTGTAGGCGTAGTCGAAACGGCGCCCGCCCTGATCCACCCGCCGCACCGTGCGCTCGAAATAATCCACCCATTCGTGGCTGGTACGGCCGCTGGCGTCGGTGGTGGTCTTCTGGTAACCGCCCAGGTCACGCCCGCCCGCCCCCAGAATGCCATCCTGACTGCCAATGGCGACGTAGCGGTATTGGTAGCGGGTTTCAGCGCCGCCGGCACTGACGGTGCGGGTGACCCGGCCCAGGCTGTCATAGTCGGTGGTATCGGTATCGTTGAGGGTATTGCTGTGGCTGATCCGCCGGCCCAGGCCATCATAACGATAGCGGTCGGTGAGCACGCCCAGGTTCTGCAGGCTGCCATCTTCCAGCCGCCGCGTGATCCCCTGCCCGTCGAACCCCAGTTGCTGTTGTTGTACCAAGCGGCCGGCGCCATCGTAGTCATAACGGGTGTGCACCAGCCGGCTGTCCACCCGCACCTGCCGCAGCTGGGTCTCGCCAAAGGCGGTGTAATCCATGCGCTGCATGCCACCGGCACCATCCCAACTGGTCTGCACCTTGACGCTTTGCGCGGTCGAACCCGCCAGCACCTGCTGCGTCTCCGCCACCCCATTGGCGTTCAGCTTGCTCACCAGCCGCCCCGCCAGGTCATAACCGTAACGCGTCACCGGCTGCGCCCGTTCACGGAAGCCGTTCTCGTAGGTCACATCCGTTTCCGGATCGGTCTTGCGGATCAGTTGGCCAAGGCACTGGCGGTGTGCGGGGGCGGTCTGACGGGTCGGGATGGCGGGTTGGGGGCTAGGAGCGGAACGTGCGGCATGGTGATCCATGCAAGCGGTTCGCGACAACGCCCCCGGCCTGCCAGCACGTCCAGACAGGCTGCCCGCGCATCCGACAGGGCCGCTGGTGTTGTAGTCGAAGCGGGTGGTCAGTGCCTGCGCTTGACGGGGCAAGGTACTGTCATTATTTCAGATTGTGAAAGAGCACAAGCCATCAGCCGCCTGTACGGTGGCTGACGGGTGGAACGGTCAAAGCAGATGCTGGTTGAGCGGGCGAGATGGAAACGTTCGCCGTACATGCGGAGGGGACAGTGCCAAATCAATGACACTGACCCCATCGATGTTCCACTTAAATAAGTCCGCTATCCGTCAACCACGCTCTTACTCGGAGCATCTCCCTTTTGACGTTTTGCGCATCACCATGACCAAAGGTCACAACATCGTCAGCATCAGAAAAACTCCCAAGCCGATCAATCAAAAAGCTTTTTACACGCTCTGGAAATGCCTCCCAAACTTGGCCACATGGGTCTCTTCCCATCACCTCAAGGCACAGAGATGCAAGTTCACCATCTGTATAAAGTCCATCACGATGCTGACTCAACAGCTCCTCAAGTTCAGTCAACAATACGGTGCGATCCATATCAGCCCCCATTTCTCATCTTGTATACCAATTTGTCCGCAACATCCCAAGCCTGTTCATGAAGATTCCCCATGAGGCCACCTTGGGACTGAGGTGCAATAAGCGGCACCCGCAATGTAGCTAGCGCAAACTCATTTTCACTCCGGCACCCGCATCCTCGATAGACAACGTTGAACCATCCCTCATCACAATCTTCTCTAGACGGCCCGTTGTCGAATTATCAAAGAATGCTTCGAACACTCCGTCCTGCAATGATGGAACATGCCAAAAGTGCTCAATAGCCTTCATGTATGGATAAAAACCTTTAATAGCTCGACGGAAATGTGGTGACATTTTCTCAATCAGGCTACACCATTGGTTCGCATCCTTGATCTCCGACCCTATTTCACACAATACCTGCCTAAACGTAGCGTCATCAGAATTGGGAACGTACAACCTCCCATCGCTAGCTCGGAATGAACATGCCCTAATAGAAGGAAGAGACTCCGCGTTTTTCCAGAATACAAGCCTTCCCGCCACATATTGATCTTGTGAAATAAAAGTTGCTGATTCCTGTAAATACGCCTCGACAGCAGTTTTTTCCTCTTGGCTAAAATTAGTTTCCATAACCATAATCCTCCTTAATTTTTTGCCAAGCAGCTTCTCTGCTTCCGTACTTTTGCTCATAACGATGTAACTTACTCAGTTCCGGCTTTCCTAAGCTATGGGCAACACGCTGCTCAGTTAAGAATGCTCGCGCCTCGAAATACATTTCATTGCGCTTCATACCATTTGATGCAATACCTGCCATATCATCCATCCAATGCTGACCTTCATGAGCCGCAGTCACAACAGCATCATACAAACCGTTTTTGCCCGACCAGTTCATATTCCGATTAAGTGAAACCTCACCACTATTCGGCAAGTATCTCCCACCAACACTTGACGGAAGGTTGCGATAAGCTAGTTCCAGCTCGCCAGAGCGGAGCGCTTCCGCGACTTTCCCTGCTCTCGGACCCGCAGACGATAAGACCTGAGCAATCATCTCTGTATTGGGACCATATGCGCCCCCGCCCAAATCTATACCTTGACCATTAAATGTTTTCCAGACATTTCGGCTCGCAAGGCTCTCTGTAATGCCTGGAGCAATCCCCCGCCCAGACCATACCCCAACAATTCCTCTGGCC
>NZ_SCOH01000096.1 GCF_005503445.1 Chitinivorax sp. B
AAGCACTGGTGGTCAGATACCAACTACTTCCAACCTGGCTATGAGCAGAGCCTGGGTGCGGCCAAACCCAATGCCCGTTACCTGGTGGGTGACCTGAACGGTGATCGCCAGAGTGATCTGGTGGTGATCTGGAAGAACGAGCAGGGTCAAGCCGTGGCTACCGTGTGGCGAGCAGAAATCAGCGACAGTGCAACGGCCAATTTGGTATTCCGGTGGGTGCAGGGTCCGGACCAAATTTTGGGCCAATGGAACGACAACGCCACCTACCGTCTGAATGATCAAAACAAGGATGGCCGTACCGATCTGATTGGTGCGTGGACTGATGCCGATGGCAAGGTGGTGTTGCAGACCTGGCTCAGTGATGGGATCAGTGTGTCCACTGCCGGCAACTGGGGTAAGGATGCGCAGTACCTGGATGGCGATTTCAATGGCGACGGCCGGCTTGACCTGCTGGAGATCCGTCATCGTGGTGATGGCCAAGCGGAAGCGCGGCAGTGGATTGCCACCGACACCGGTTACAGCGCGGGTACGGTCAGCGTACTGGGTAGCTGGCGTGCGGACAGCAATTGGTTGGTTGGGGATGTGACCGGAGATGGCAAGGCCGATCTGGTCGAGATTCGCCGCGAGACGGATGCTAAGGTGACCGCCACGACTTGGTTGATGACTGAAGCGGGTTTGATACACGGCGAGACGACCGATATCTCGGCCAACAATCCTTACCGTGCGCGCTATTACCTAACGGAACTGAGCGGCGATGGCAAAGCCGATCTGGTGGTGCAATGGGACAATGCGGGTACCACGTTCCATACCGAATGGACGGTCAATGGTCGTGGTTTTGTCAGAGCGCAGGAAAGCCGTTCCTGGGGTGCACAGGAAAATCATCTGCAGACCTTGGCATTGGATAACAATGCCGATGGCCGGCAGGATGTAGCGAGATTCTTTAAATACAACAATGAGCTGTGGGTTGGCGTCAATCAGCGAACTGCTGGTGGACTGAATAACTACAGTGAAATGAAGTTGGATAGCTGGAACGAGACATCACGTTTCTTCGCTGCAGATGTCAACGGTGATGGTAAACAGGACCTGATTCAGGTTTATACCGGGGTGGATAGCAATACCCATGTCAGACACTGGGTCTCGAATGGTTCGCTGTTTACTGCTGGCCAGGACGTCTCCATTGGCGAAGCGCGGCCAGGCGCCCGTTTCCTGGTCGGTGACCTGAATGCAGACGGCAAACCAGATCTGTTGCAGATTTGGCAATCGACCGACAACAAAGCCATGGCGCAGATTCTGCGCGCGACAGCTACCGGCTATAGCGGCGTGTCATCCAGTACCCTGGGCGATTGGCGGGAGGGTGCGAGCTATCGTCTGGTCAGACATAACAACGATAATCGCCCGGATTTGATTGCCAGCTGGCAGGACGCGGATGGCCGCTGGAATAGCACTACCTGGCGCCAGCAGGCTATGCCGAATCGGTTTGTGGTAGCAAGCACGCAAACCAGCGCGGCTGGTGATGCGTTCCAATCCACCGCAGCACAGTTTGCCACCAGCAATCAGGATGGATTTGGCAGCAGCGCCAATGCTTTCGCCAGTGTGACCAAAGATAACTTTGGCAGTACGACACATGCCTTTGCTGCTGTCACTGCCGATGCCTTTGGAACGTCAGTCGCCCAATTCACGGCAGCGGTTCGCGACGTATTTGGCAGCAAGGCGCAGCAGTTTGCTGTGATAGCAGCAGAATCCTTTGGCAGCACCACGGTGGCGTCGGAGGTGCGTGATATTCGCTTCGCGACGACTAACAACCACGATGCCAATCCCGCTGGATTCGACAGTGCATGGCATGTGGGCAACCCGGTGGCAGATGGCCTGTTGGGTAGCGAACAGACCACTCAGGCAGGAAACCGGCCTGTGGTTGATGACAGCAGTCTGGATGCCGTCAAAGCCCGTGTTGCCCTGGCTCAGCGCTCTGTTGGCATACAACATTTGTTTGATGAGGCTGGTCGGGAAGTATTTACATTAAGTGTGGATGGCCTGCTCACCGAACGTCAGTTTGACAGTGCTGGCAATCTATTGCGGGAAAGCCGTTATGCCACGCCAATGGTCAGCAATACTGCGCTGACTCTGGCAGAAGTACGGGCGCGATTGGCTGTGCTTCCCAAGACAGCAATGGATCAGCATAGCTATATCGTGCGTGATGCATTGGGTCGTGAGGCCTATCGGATTGGCGCAGACCGCAGTGTCAGTAGCATCGACTACGACAAAGCGGGCCGAATCACCCGCCGTACCCGCTTTGCCCAATCTTTACCCGGTAGTGTCGATCTCGGCCAGCCGCTGACACTCGATGGCATCCAGCAGGCAATGGCTGGTGGTGACCACAGTCATGATCAGATCGAACGACTCGGTTACGATGCGGCAAGCCGGCCTGTCTATGCGATCGATGGTGTGGGTCATGTTAACGAACGACGCTTCGATGGCGCTGGCAATGAAATCGGCCGCCGCATCCTATTGGGTCGTACTGATCTGGCCGTGTGGGACGCCGAACAACGGTTGACAATCGATACCAGCCAAACCGTACAGCACAGCCGGGCCTTCTATGATGCAGCCAGCCAGTTGATCATCGAGCTGGATGGGGAAGGGTATGCTACGCGCCGGATCTATGACAGCAATGGCCAACTGATCCAGCGTATCCGATACGGTACTGCCTTGACCGTGGCTGACAATGCCGATCTGGCCATCATATTGAGCAAGCTGCCTGTGACACCGGATAGCAAACTGGATTCGGTGGAACGCTATGTCTATGACACGGCAGGTCGTCTGGCGATCACCATTGACGGTGCTGGCCGGGTGCGACGTAGTGTGTACGATGGCATGGGCCGGGTGGTGCGGACGATTCAATATGCCAAGACCCTGACAGCCCAAGCCACACTGGCAGACTTCGGCAAACCCGGCGCGGCTGATCGTGTGACCGATGTGGTGTACGACAATCTGGGCCGTGCCCGATTCACCATTGATCCGGAAGGGGTGGTGGCTGAGCAGCAATACAACTATCTGGGGCAGGTCACACAATCGATCCGCCACGAGCAGCGCATCACGACACGTCCTTACGATTCGGTTGCGCTGACCCGATACGGGAACTTGGACGAAACCGGAACGATGCATGACCCGGTGAGCATGTTCTCACGTACCACCAGCCAGGGTGAGGTTTGGCAATATGGTTATGCGGCGGCGGCAGGTGCATTTACAGCATTCCCGGTTCTGACATCCAAACAGGGCGTGGATTATTGGGGCACCTCAAGCAATGGCACACCAGGCGTGTTCGTCAATCCGACCGATGCGCGTGTTACCTTCGGCACCAATTGGGTGGACGGACGTCAGGTCATGCTTCACCCCGGCTCCGGTACGACAGATCGCTATGCGGTGTTGCGATTTGTTGCACCGCAATCCGGCAGCTATCGTCTGGATGCCATGTTCCAGTCCAATGACTCGTATGGGGCCACGACTGACGTACATGTACTCATCAATGGCCAGGAGATCTTTGCTGGCAATGTGTCGAGCACATTCCGCCCACAGCTGTCGCAAGCCATTGTGGTCAAGCAGGGCGATACCATTGATTTCATGGTGGGTACCGGTGTAAACGGCACCTATTCCTATGACTCCACCAGTGTGGTGGTTGCGCTTCACCAAAGCGACTTGCCCGTGGTACTGGGCCAAGGTGACGTCGATTCGCTGGCTGTTCTGGAACAGTTGCAGGAAACCTATAAAACGCCAGCCGCACAAGCGGACAAATCGCAACGGTTCTATGACAAAGGGGGCCGCGTCAGTTTTGCAGTTGACCCTGAAGGTCGTGTCACTCATTTCCGTTATGACAGCTTTGGTCGTCTGACAGGCAGCATCGTGCATGCCGATTTACTGACCGATTTGCCACCTACATTGGCAAAACTGGAGGCTGCTTTTGCCAATGCCGACAGTACCGACCGCGTGTCATCGGCGGTCTATGATGTCGTTGGTCGCGAGATCTATCGCATTGACACCCAGGGCCAAGTAGTTGCCAAACGCTACAACTCCCTGGGGCAGCGTGTCGAGCAGATCGAGTATGCGCGGGCTATCCCGGCTGGTGTGGCGTTGGATGAGGCAACAGTCACTGCTGCCCTGCTACCCGGTAACGAAGACCGTCACACACTGTATCGTTATGACAATGCAGGTCGTTTGGTTGAGCAGACGAATGCGCTGAACAAGACTGAGCGTTTGGCTTACGACGCAGCAGGGCAATTGATCAGCCGCACGGATGCGTTGAACCATCAATGGCAGAAACGCTATGACCAGCGTGGCATGCTGGTGGAAGAACTGAACGATGCTGGCGAGCGGACACGTTACGGATACAACGCCGCAGGGCAGCGTAACAGCGTGACCGATGCCAATACCAATGTGGTAAGTAGTCGCTATGACGGGGCTGGCCAGTTGGTGGAAACGCTGGATGCCAACAACAAGGCGGAACAATACCGCTACGATACTTTTGGTAATCGGATTGAGACCAAGGATCGCTTGGGCTTCACCACCCGTGTCGAGTATGACAAGGCCAATCGTGTCATTAAAAAGTTGGATGCGCAGAACCATTTCACCGTCAATCGGTACGATGACCGTGGCAATCTGGTGATGCAACAGGTGGATCTGGGACGTGGTTCCGACGCAACGGTGCCCCTGGCCAATGGCGGTTTTGAAACCGTCAACGCAAACGGCAGTTATATCCAACGTCCTGCAGATGGGGCGTGGCTATACGAAAACAGCGCGGGCATTTCGGCCGCTACCGGCTCTGGTTTCACCAATGGCGCACCTGCGCCTGTACAAGGTAGCCAAGTTGGCTTCATTCAGGGTGATGGCCGAATCAGTCAAACGATTCAGGTGAGTACCGGCGTGGCGCTGTATTTCAAAGCGACACAACGGGTCAATGCCAATAGCCTGGATCAGCGTCTGCAGGTCTTGGTGGATGGCATCCCGCAGGGCGAGCCAATCGTTCCGCCGCGTGGTCGTTATGGTGAGTTCGTGGTGCCGTTGGCAATCATGACAGCTGGGTCACATACCGTCACGATTCAAGGATTGGGTGGCGTGGCAGGTGGTGATGTCACCGCTTTTGTCGATGACGTCAAACTGGATCAAGGTGCCGTTGCAACAACAGTCAACCGGTACGACCGAGCCGGTCGTTTACTGGCGAGCGTGAACGCGGAAGGGGAGGTGACGAGTTACGAATACGACACCTTCGGCAACCGGGTGGCGAGCGTACGGCATGCAGAGCGGGTGGCGGTATCGGCAGACAGCCTGGCGACCCTGCCAACGGTGGATGCCGCCGATCAAGCGACCCGCTACGGCTACGACCGGGCCGGCCAGCTGACAAGCACCACCAATGCCCTCAACCAGGTCAGCCGCAACGAATACGACGGT
>NZ_SCOH01000097.1 GCF_005503445.1 Chitinivorax sp. B
GGTCTGGTTAATCAAAGAAATAAAGTGCTCACGTTTAGAAATCAGATAATTCTGAAATCTTGCGTGAGATTAGGATTGAACGAAAGAGTTTGATCCTGGCTCAGATTGAACGCTGGCGGCATGCTTTACACATGCAAGTCGAACGGGGTTAAGGGGCTTGCTCCTTAATCTAGTGGCGAACGGGTGAGTAATGCATCGGAACGTACCCGGGAGTGGGGGATAACGCACCGAAAGGTGTGCTAATACCGCATATTCTGTGAGCAGGAAAGCAGGGGACCGTAAGGCCTTGTGCTTCCGGAGCGGCCGATGTCGGATTAGCTAGTTGGTGAGGTAAAGGCTCACCAAGGCAACGATCCGTAGCGGGTCTGAGAGGATGATCCGCCACACTGGGACTGAGACACGGCCCAGACTCCTACGGGAGGCAGCAGTGGGGAATTTTGGACAATGGGCGCAAGCCTGATCCAGCCATGCCGCGTGTCTGAAGAAGGCCTTCGGGTTGTAAAGGACTTTTGTCAGGAAGGAAATCCTAGTGGCTAATACCCATTGGGGATGACAGTACCTGAAGAATAAGCACCGGCTAACTACGTGCCAGCAGCCGCGGTAATACGTAGGGTGCAAGCGTTAATCGGAATTACTGGGCGTAAAGCGTGCGCAGGCGGCTTGTTAAGCTTGATGTGAAATCCCCGGGCTCAACCTGGGAACTGCATTGAGGACTGGCAAGCTAGAGTGCGGCAGAGGGGGTTGGAATTCCACGTGTAGCAGTGAAATGCGTAGAGATGTGGAGGAACACCGATGGCGAAGGCAGACCCCTGGGTCGACACTGACGCTCATGCACGAAAGCGTGGGGAGCAAACAGGATTAGATACCCTGGTAGTCCACGCCCTAAACGATGTCTACTAGTTGTTGGGGAGGGAGACCTCCTTGGTGACGCAGCTAACGCGTGAAGTAGACCGCCTGGGGAGTACGGTCGCAAGATTAAAACTCAAAGGAATTGACGGGGGCCCGCACAAGCGGTGGATTATGTGGATTAATTCGATGCAACGCGAAAAACCTTACCTGGCCTTGACATGCCACTAACGAAGCAGAGATGCATTAGGTGCTCGAAAGAGAAAGTGGACACAGGTGCTGCATGGCTGTCGTCAGCTCGTGTCGTGAGATGTTGGGTTAAGTCCCGCAACGAGCGCAACCCTTGCCGATAGTTGCTACATTCAGTTGAGCACTCTATTGGGACTGCCGGTGACAAACCGGAGGAAGGTGGGGATGACGTCAAGTCCTCATGGCCCTTATGGCCAGGGCTTCACACGTAATACAATGGTCGGTACAGAGGGTTGCCAACCCGCGAGGGGGAGCTAATCCCAGAAAGCCGATCGTAGTCCGGATTGGAGTCTGCAACTCGACTCCATGAAGTCGGAATCGCTAGTAATCGCGGATCAGCATGTCGCGGTGAATACGTTCCCGGGCCTTGTACACACCGCCCGTCACACCATGGGAGTGGGGGATACCAGAAGTAGGTAGCTGAACCTTCGGGAAGGCGCTTACCACGGTATGTTTCATGACTGGGGTGAAGTCGTAACAAGGTAGCCGTAGGGGAACCTGCGGCTGGATCACCTCCTTTCTAGAGAAAAACTGATTCATAAGTGTCCACACTTATCGACTGTATGAAGTGTAAAGACAGCAGATGGACCTGAGTTGGGCTTGTAGCTCAGTTGGTCAGAGCACACGCTTGATAAGCGTGGGGTCGCTGGTTCAAATCCAGCCAGGCCCACCAAGAAGCTTGGAGACCTAAGCTTCACGCGAAGGTCGAGAAATCTGGGGGTTTAGCTCAGCTGGGAGAGCACCTGCTTTGCAAGCAGGGGGTCGTCGGTTCGATCCCGTCAACCTCCACCATCCTACCGCGACATCAAATCAAACCACTTTGCAAACAGAGTTGTTGAATTTGGTGACTGCACCAATGCTGTATTTGATCTTTAACAAAACGGAAGAAGTGACATTGAAGTTCTCTTGATGGGAAATCGTAAGATGACTCATCAAAGACAGAGCAACAATGGGTTTTTGATTGTATCGCAAACAATCTACCTGCAAGTCGTAGGTAGATTGCAAACACCGATTGAATACCTAGCTCGAAACAATCGCAAGATTGGTTTGAGATTATAGGGTCAAGCGACTAAGTGCACATGGTGGATGCCTTGGCGATCACAGGCGATGAAGGACGTGCAAGCCTGCGAAAAGCTGCGGGGAGTTGGCAATGGAACATTGATCCGCAGATGTCCGAATGGGGAAACCCGGCCCGAAAGGGTCACTCCCTCCTGAACACATAGGGAGGGTAGAGCGAACGCAGCGAACTGAAACATCTAAGTAGCTGCAGGAAAAGAAATCAACCGAGATTCCCAAAGTAGTGGCGAGCGAACTGGGAAGAGCCTGTATGTGATAACCGTAGAGATAGTGGAACAGTCTGGAAAGTCTGGCCATAGTGGGTGATAGCCCCGTACGCGAAATCTCTGTGGTGGTACTGAGCATACGACAAGTAGGGCGGGACACGTGAAATCCTGTCTGAAGATGGGGGGACCATCCTCCAAGGCTAAATACTCGTGATCGACCGATAGTGAACCAGTACCGTGAGGGAAAGGCGAAAAGAACCCCGGAAGGGGAGTGAAATAGAACCTGAAACCGTGTGCATACAAACAGTGGGAGCGGACTTGTTCCGTGACTGCGTACCTTTTGTATAATGGGTCAACGACTTACGTTCAGTAGCGAGCTTAACCGCATAGGGGAGGCGTAGGGAAACCGAGTCCGAATAGGGCGTTGAGTTGCTGGGCGTAGACCCGAAACCAAGTGATCTATCCATGGCCAGGATGAAGGTGGGGTAACACCCACTGGAGGTCCGAACCCACTAGTGTTGCAAAACTAGGGGATGAGCTGTGGATAGGGGTGAAAGGCTAAACAAACTTGGAAATAGCTGGTTCTCTCCGAAAACTATTTAGGTAGTGCCTCACGTATCACTCTCGGGGGTAGAGCACTGTTATGGCTAGGGGGTCATCGCGACTTACCAAACCATTGCAAACTCCGAATACCGAGAAGTGCGAGCGTGGGAGACAGACATCGGGTGCTAACGTCCGGTGTCAAGAGGGAAACAACCCAGACCGCCAGCTAAGGTCCCAAATGACGTGCTAAGTGGTAAACGAAGTGGGAAGGCATAGACAGCCAGGATGTTGGCTTAGAAGCAGCCATCATTCAAAGAAAGCGTAATAGCTCACTGGTCGAGTCGTCCTGCGCGGAAGATGTAACGGGGCTAAGCACGTAACCGAAGCTGCGGATCATGCGTAAGCATGGTGGTAGGAGAGCGTTCTGTAAGCCTGCGAAGGTGGCTTGTAAAGGCTGCTGGAGGTATCAGAAGTGCGAATGTTGACATGAGTAGCGATAAACAAGGTGAAATTCCTTGTCGCCGAAAGCCCAAGGTTTCCTACGCAACGTTCATCGGCGTAGGGTGAGTCGGCCCCTAAGGCGAGGCAGAAATGCGTAGTCGATGGGAAACAGGTTAATATTCCTGTACCGATTTAGAATGCGATGGGGGGACGGAGAAGGGTAGGTCAGCCAACTGTTGGAATAGTTGGTTTAAGCGTGTAGGCGTGTTCTGTAGGCAAATCCGCAGAACTTAGCTGAGGCGTGATGACGAGGTACCACGTGTACTGAAGTGATTGATCCCATGCTTCCAGGAAAAGCCTCTAAGCTTCAGTTCTAAATCGACCGTACTGCAAACCGACACAGGTGGGCAGGGTGAGAATCCTAAGGCGCTTGAGAGAACTCAGGAGAAGGAACTCGGCAAATTGACACCGTAACTTCGGGAGAAGGTGTGCCTCTGTAGGGTGAAGGACCTCGCGTCCGGAGCTCGAAGAGGTTGCAGTGAAAAGGTGGCTGCGACTGTTTATTAAAAACACAGCACTCTGCAAACACGAAAGTGGACGTATAGGGTGTGACGCCTGCCCGGTGCCGGAAGGTTAAGTGATGGGGTGCAAGCTCTTGATCGAAGCCCCGGTAAACGGCGGCCGTAACTATAACGGTCCTAAGGTAGCGAAATTCCTTGTCGGGTAAGTTCCGACCCGCACGAATGGCGTAACGATGGCCACACTGTCTCCTCCTGAGACTCAGCGAAGTTGAAGTGTTTGTGAAGATGCAATCTACCCGCTGCTAGACGGAAAGACCCCGTGAACCTTTACTGTAGCTTTGCATTGGACTTTGAACAGACTTGTGTAGGATAGCTGGGAGGCTTTGAAGTGCGGACGCTAGTTCGCATGGAGCCGACGTTGAAATACCAGCCTGGTGTGTTTGAGGTTCTAACCTAGGCCCGTGATCCGGGTCGGGGACCGTGCATGGTAGGCAGTTTGACTGGGGCGGTCTCCTCCCAAAGTGTAACGGAGGAGCTCGAAGGTATCCTAGGTACGGTCGGAAATCGTACTAATAGTGCAATGGCAAAAGGATGCTTAACTGCGAGACCGACAAGTCGAGCAGGTGCGAAAGCAGGACATAGTGATCCGGTGGTTCTGTATGGAAGGGCCATCGCTCAACGGATAAAAGGTACTCCGGGGATAACAGGCTGATTCCTCCCAAGAGTTCATATCGACGGGGGAGTTTGGCACCTCGATGTCGGCTCATCACATCCTGGGGCTGTAGCCGGTCCCAAGGGTATGGCTGTTCGCCATTTAAAGTGGTACGTGAGCTGGGTTTAAAACGTCGTGAGACAGTTTGGTCCCTATCTGCAGTGGGCGTTGGAAGTTTGAAGGGGGCTGCTCCTAGTACGAGAGGACCGGAGTGGACGAACCTCTGGTGTACCGGTTATGACGCCAGTCGTATCGCCGGGTAGCTAAGTTCGGAAGAGATAACCGCTGAAAGCATCTAAGCGGGAAACTCGCCTTAAGATGAGACTTCCCTGGAGACTCGATCTCCCTGAAGGGTCGTGGAAGACCACCACGTTGATAGGCTGGGTGTGGAAGCGCAGTAATGCGTTAAGCTAACCAGTACTAATTGCCCGTGAGGCTTGATCCTATAATCTGAAACCAATCTGTATTCAATCTGATCTATACAATCAAAAACACTTCTTCCGTTCTCAGAGTCGTAGCTCAACCAGCTGCGCCTCAGACAGCTTATGTCTGGCGGCCATAGCGAGGTGGTACCACCCCTTCCCATCCCGAACAGGACCGTGAAACACCTCTGCGCCAATGATACTGCGGATTGCCCGTGGGAAAGTAGGTCACCGCCAGACCCCTCTAAAAACGCCCTTAGCTCAAACCTAAGGGCGTTTACTCTTCTACAACCA
>NZ_SCOH01000098.1 GCF_005503445.1 Chitinivorax sp. B
CTGGAAGCCGCACTTAAAGAAAAAGGCATTGAATCCCGTTATGGGTTGGTGGGTTATGCCTACAACCAGCCTGACACCACACGCCAAGTCACGGTGGGTGGTGCGCAGTTCGGTTCCGCCAGTCAGTTTGCGCCGGCAGCACTGGGCTTACGTTCAGCGGGCTCCATGGGTCCGGCCAATACTTATGCCGCAATCGAGCTGGCACTGACCTACTCGTTTCGAGATGGGGTGGCGCGCAATCTGATTCTGTATGCTGATTCATCCATGCTGCCCATGTCGGCATGGCAAGCCAAAACAGCCGAGCTGCTGGCTAAATTAAAGAGTACCAAGACCCGGCTGAATGCGGTATTGACCAATCGCTTCTATTGCGGTGATGGCACCCGGGCCTTGGGCATGGGGGGCAATGGCGTGGGCTATGTCGCCGATGGCGTCGGTGGGGTCAAGACCTGCCAGGGTGCCCGGGCTGGCGACACCGACTTCTTCATTGGCGGGGTAGGCAGTGCACCGACCGCCCTGGATTCCATTTTCCCCAACGAGATCAAACTGGCCCTGGAGTCGGGTGGCACGGTGTGGGATGCCAGTCTTTCCTTTGCTGACACCGCCACCACCCAATCTTTCACCAATGCTTTTGTGCGGGCCAAAGTGGCGGAAATCGAAGCGGACCAGCCACCGCCCACGGTTGAGCGTTGCGATGTCAATGCTGACAAGACCATCGACAAGACTGACATCGACCTGATCTTCAAGGCCCGCAACCAGAAAGCCTCGTCCGCCACCGATCCACGGGATGCCGATGCCGACGGTACGGTCACGGTACTGGATGCGCGGATTTGTACCCTGAAATGTTCGCTGGCCAATTGCGCGATCAATGGCGTGCCAACGGTTGGAGCTGATGCCTATAGCCTGACGCAGGCCAGTACTCTGTCGATTGCCAAGCCCGGCGTGCTGGCCAACGATAAGGACCCGGAAGGCAAGCCGCTGACGGCCAAAGTGGTGAGCAATGTCGCCAATGGCAGCCTGGTCCTGAATGGCGATGGCAGCTTTAGCTATACCCCGTTTCCGAACTTTGTCGGCAAGGACAGCTTTACCTACCGTGCCAACGACGGATTGACTGACAGTGCGGTCACCACCGTCTCGCTGACCGTCACAGCAGGTAACCGTCCCCCCATCGCCAATGGCGGGGCGGATCGAAGCGTGACGGTTGCGACAACCGTCACCCTGGATGGTAAGGCCTCGTCTGATCCTGATGGCGATGGACTGACTTATACCTGGGCGTTGATCAGTCGCCCAGCAGGCAGTATGGCGGCCTTGTCTGCCACCAATGCGGCCACCAGCACGTTCAAGCCGGATGTGGTCGGTGACTACCTGGTTCAACTGGTGGTGCATGACGGCAAAGTCAGCAGCGCACCCGCCACAATCAAGATCACGGCCAAAGATGGCGCGGCCATTGTGGGCATCAGCCTGGCCCCTGCGGATACCAAACTGGCGCAAGGTGCCACCCGGCAATACCAGGTGATGGGCAAGCTGGCCAATGGCGGTAGCCGTGAGATTACCGATGGCGTGAGCTGGAGCTCGTCCGATGCCGCCGTGGTATCAATCAGTACCGACGGTTTGGCAACCGGCCTAGTACAAGGCGCTGCCACCCTGACCGCCAAGGTTGACGGTTTCGCCGCCACCCTGAGCGTGAGTGTTGAGCCAGCCGGTACGTTCCCGACTGCCATCATCAAAACCCCGGAACAGGACACCACCATCAGCCGCCCCATCGACATGATGGGCACTGCCACCGATGCCGATTTCAGCCGTTACACCATCGCAGTGGCCGCCAAGGGAAGCGGTCACTTCAAGGTGGTGGCGACGGGAGACACCCCGGTCGTCAATGGCGTCCTGACCAAGTTCGACCCCAGTACCTTGGCAAACGGGTTGTATGACGTCCGCCTGGAAGTGGAAGACGCACTGGGCCAGAAGACCCGCACCGAGACCAGTTATGAGGTTGTCGGGGACCTGAAGGTCGGTAACTTCACCGTCACATTCCAGGATCTGTCGATCGATGCCTCAGGGATTCCGATTACGGTCAATCGCACCTATGACACGCGTCGCAGTGGTGAATCGCTGGACTTCGGCTATGGCTGGAGTGTTGATTACCAGAATATCCGGATTCAGGCCAACCGCAAGCTGGGCACCAGTTGGATGATGTCCAGAACCAGCGGGCCATTCCCAACTTATTGTATCAAGCCGGTTGGCAAGCACTTTGTCAGCATCACTTTGCCTGATGGTAAAGTCGAAAAGTTCGACATGGGGACTAACCCGTCATGTGCGAATCTAGTGCCGCCAAGCTATGTCAAACCCGCGTTTACCGCCGCAGCGGGAACACGCTCCAAACTGGTCGCGGAAGATGTGGGTGATCTGCGCTTTGCTGGGGATCTGCTGTATGACATGGGTACCGGTGAAGCCTATAACCCGAGCCGCTTCACGCTGACCACGCAGGAAGGGTTTGTGTACGAGCTGGACAAGGAGTTTGGTATCCGGACGGTAACCGACCCGAACGGCAACAAACTCACCTACAGCGCCAGTGGCATCCTCCATTCTGCGGGTCTGTCCGTTCAGTTTGTACGTGACAACAAGGGCCGTATCGTCGAAGTCATCGACCCAACCGGCAAGAAGCTGACCTACGCTTACGACAAGCGCGGCGATCTGCACACCGTGACCGACCGGACGGCAGCGGTGGCGAGCCATACCTATAACTTGAGCCATGGCCTGTTGGATTACACCGATCCACGCGGGGTATTGCTGGTTCGCAACGAATATGATGCGGCAGGCCGACTGGTGGCACAGATCGATGCCAAGGGTCATCGTATCGAGGCCACCCACGACACCGCCAACAAAGTGGAGGTGATCAAGGACCGGCGAGGTAATGCGACGACCTATCTGTATGACGACAACGGGAATATCCTCAAGCAGACCGATGCCTTGGGTGGAGTGACCGAGTATACCTACGATGCACATGGCAACGAGCTGACCAAGAAAGATGCGTTGGGCCATGTCATCACGCGCGTGTTTGATGCACGTGACAACTTGCTGTCGGAAACAGATGCGCAGGGGCGCACCGCGACCTACACCTATGACGCCAGTGATCGGGCCACGACAGTGACCGATGCAAAAGGTAATGTGTCAAACAATACCTATGACAGTGTCGGTAACCTGACCCAAATCAAAGATGCATTGGGGCAAGTCACCCGTGTTGCGTATAGCGGGAAGGGCGATCTGGCATCGTTGACAGATGCGGCCGGTAATTCGACCTCATTCAGCTACGACAGCAAGGGGAATCGCCTGTCAGAAACCGACGCCCTTGGCAATGTGACGACATTCACTTATGACAGTAATGGCCGTGAGTTGACGCGCACCGTCAAGCGCAGCACTGGCAGTGGTGTCGAGTCGCTGACCAGTAGCAAGACCTACGATGCCAGTGGCAATGTCTTGACCGAAACGGATGTGTTGGGACGCAAGCAAACCCACGAATACAATCGTGCCAGCAAGGTCGTTGCGACCATCGACGCCAAGGGGTTGCGCACCGAGTACCAGTACGATACCCGCGGCTATTTGGTGCTGACCCGCTTCCCGGATGGCACGACCGAGGCGATTGATTACGATGCCAATGGTAATAAGGTTGCCATGGTGGATCGTGGCGGCCGTACCACCAGCTATGAATATGACGCGCTGAATCGCCTGACTAAGACGGTGTTGCCGGATGGTTCGATGGTCGCCAGCACCTACGATGCCGTCGGCAACAAGCTAACCGACGTCGATGGCAAAGGTAGCACGACGACCTATCAGTATGACGCGTCCAACCGTCAAATCGCGGTGATTGACGCATTGGGCAGTAAGACACAGTTCGGCTATGACGCCAATGGCAATCAGATCAGCGTCATCGATGCCGCCGGCAACGAAACCAAGCATGAATATGATGCCGCCAATCGTCGTGTCAAAACGGTATTGGCCGATGGCAGCAGCATCCAGTTCGAATACGATCAACTCGGCCGCAAGCTCGCGGAAACCGATCAAGCCGGCCTCACCACTCGTTGGGCGTATGACAAGCTAAGCCGACTGATTGAAGTCACCGATGCCCTGGGCGGCAAGACCCGCTACAGCTACGATGAACTGGGCAACAAGCTGTCGCAGACCGATGCCTTGGGTCGGGTTACCAATTGGGCCTACGATGGTGCGGGAAGGGTGTTGCAGCGGACGCTGCCAGAAGGCATGACTGAACGCTTCACCTATGATGTCGCCGGTAATATGGCCAGCCGTACCGACTTCAACGGCAAAACCACGACCTATGTCTACGATATCAACAACCGCCTGACCGAAAAGAACGAACCAATTACCGGCAAGGTTCGTTATAGCTACACCGCAGCAGGTCAGCTGGCGACCGTCACCGATGATCGTGGCATCACCAAGAAAGCCTATGATCACCAGGATCGGTTGATCCGTGTCGACAATCCGGATGGCAGCTTCATCGCCTATACCTATGACAAAGCCGGTAACCGGACCGAAGTACAGACCAGCCGCGGTACCACCCGTTACGAGTTTGATGTACTCAACCGCCTGGTCAAGGTGATCGACAACGGCGGCAAGGCCACCCAGTATGCTTACGATGCAGTTGGCAACCAAGTGGCCGTGGTTTACCCGAACGGCACCGAGGCCCGTTATACCTATAACAAGCTCGGTCGGCTGACCCGACTGGCGCACACCCGCAAAACGGACAACACAGTTCTGGCTAGTTTCGACTACACCTTGAGCCCAAGCGGTCAGCGTACCAAGATCGTTGAAGCCAATGGCCGGACCTCGTCGTATGTGTACGATGCACTGGGCCGTCTGACCAACGAAAACATCGCAGACTCAGTCAACGGCAATCATGTCGCCAGCTACAGCTACGACGCAGTCGGTAACCGGATTGCGCAGTCAGCGAACGGGATCAATCGCACCTCGGTGTATGACAAGAACGACCGACTGTTGTCGGATGGCAAGGCGACCTATGTCTATGATGCCAATGGCAATACCACCTCGAAGACCGAGGCTGGCAAAACGGTGACGTATCAATACAGTACCGAGAACCGTCTGATCGGTTTTGACAGCATCGGTACCTCCGTTCGCTATGCGTATGATGCTGAGGGTAATCGCGTCAGCCAGACGGTGAATGGTTCTGCCAAGACCAGCTGGTTGGTCGATGCGAATCGTGATTATGC
>NZ_SCOH01000099.1 GCF_005503445.1 Chitinivorax sp. B
GGTTAAACCTTGTTGCGCATCAATCGGGCTTTTTCACGCTGCCATTCGCGCGTTTTCTCGCTTTCCCGTTTATCGTGCTGTTTTTTGCCTTTTGCCAGGCCGATTTCAATTTTGATACGGCCTTTGCTGTAGTGTAGGTCGAGTGGTATCAGTGTATAACCGGCTCGTTCCACTTTGCCGATCAGGCGAATGATTTCTTCGTTGTGTAGCAGCAACTTTCGAGTCCGTAGGGGATCTGGGCTGACATGGGTCGATGCTGCTAGCAAAGGTGTGATGTGGCTGCCGAACAAAAAGATTTCGCCGCTACGTATGATGACGTAGGCTTCGGCCAGTTGCACTCTGCCGGCACGGATGGCTTTGACTTCCCAGCCTTCCAGTGCAATACCGGCTTCGAATTTTTCTTCGACGAAGTAGTCGTGAAAGGCTTTGCGGTTATTGATGATACTCATCTGGCTTGACGCCTTCCTGATGGTTGGCCTAATCCGATTAACTGACACGCTGATGACGCGCAAACTGCTGCGCGAGCGGCGAATCGGGTAAAATCGGGCATTTTACCAGTTTTTCAGGCAAAAACCGATGCACCAAGTTGTCAAGACTGTGCTGGTGGAGCACACCGCGCAGCAAATGTATCATCTGGTTGAGGATATTGAGCATTACAGTGAATTTTTGCCATGGTGTGGTGGGACGCAGGTGCTGTCACGTGTTGGTGAGGAGACCACTGCGACATTACATATTGACTATCACGGGCTTAGACATCAGTTCACGACCCGCAATACCAATACACTTGGCCAACGTATCGACATGCTGCTGGTTGATGGGCCATTTCGTCACCTGGAGGGCCTGTGGCTGTTTACTCCATTGAGTGATGCCGCTTGTAAGATTGAGTTTCGACTGAGTTATGAGTTTTCCAGTGGTATGCTCGAAAAGATGATCGGCCCGGTATTCAGCAAAATCGCCAATACCTTTGTTGATGCCTTTATTCGTCGGGCGGACAAGGTGTACGGAACATGAACAGCCTGCGTATCGAGGTGGTCTACGCCTTGCCACAACAGCAAACACTGTTATCACTGACTGTACCGGCAGGTACGACCGCTCAACAGGCCATCGCGATGTCCGGTTTGTTTGGCAAGCATCCGGAGCTTCAGGATGCGGATTTGAAGCTGGGCATCTTTGCCCGGCCTATTGCGTCGGATACGGTGTTACGGGATTGTGATCGGGTCGAGGTCTATCGGCCATTGATTGCCGATCCTAAAACGGTACGCCGACAGAGGGCGGAATCAGTCAGAGCTGCAGGGAAGAAAAAGACGCTGTGATCGGTTGCGGCTGGTGGAAAGGGGTATACAGGAGATGGAAACGGCAAGCTCAGTGTGCTGATTGGGTGCTTGCCGTGTGCGTTTTCACTTGCCTCGTCGATCCAGTGTGCCACGTAGGCGACGATCTGGCTTGATGAAGGTGCGTCGTTCCACACTGGGCTGCAACTGGATTTCAGCATGAAAACGGCGGTCGTTACTGCTTCGACGATCGGTGCTGGAGCGGCGATCCACGCCAGCAGGTACGCCTTCAACAAAGTACATCTTTGCGGGTTGAATCAATTGATCAATGAATTCCAGTAGATCATCCTGTGAATAGTGTGCCTTTCCGTCGATCAGCAGAAACGAAATGACCGGATCTGATTTGCGATCGCTCTGCAGCCATTCAGCAGCATTTTTATGCAGCAAGAAAGGCTGGAGAAAGTCAGCTGCTTGCTGCTCAGTCAATAATTGGGCCCCTGGATGGTTTCCCATTCCCTTTTCTCCGGGTTTGAAATAATCGAGCCAACGCCATACGCCCATGTTGTGTCCCCTGATTAGTTGCAATCGTCGCCAATCAAATTGGTCTTGTTGTTATTGAGTAATACAAGCAATCACCATGCCAGAAGACGAAACATAAATCATGACAAGGGATTGGTAAATAACAACTTTATGCGATTTTAAGTACGTGTAAAAAACATCGACGATATGAATAGGACTCTAATTCGAACAGACAGTTCAAACCCCCTTGTCAATCAAACCCGGCGCGGCTTTGACTGATATTGAGGCCGGGCTGGGCAAGCATTGTCGAGCCGCGTTAAACTTCATTTCCTTTCTATTGGTGTGTTCCGATGAGCAAAACGAAAACCGTCTATTGTTGCGCTGCGTGTGGCGGCCAGTCTCCCAAATGGCAAGGCCAGTGCCCACATTGCGGTGAGTGGAATACGTTGACGGAAACCGTACAGGAGAGTGCGCAGAAGCGGTATGCCGGGCTGGCTAAATCCACTGAGGTGCAGTCGTTGGCATCGGTTACCGCTGAAGAAGTGCCGCGCCATCCAACGGGGATTGACGAATTGGATCGGGTGCTGGGTGGTGGGTTGGTAACAGGGGCGGTAGTGCTCATCGGTGGTGATCCAGGCATTGGCAAATCCACTTTGTTGTTGCAAGCCTTGGCTCAAGTGGGCACCACCCGGCATGTGTTGTATGTCAGCGGTGAGGAGTCAGCACAGCAGATTGCATTGCGCGCAAAGCGCCTGTCGGTCGATGCGGCATCGGTTCGCCTGCTGGCGGAAATTCAACTGGAAAAAATTGCCGCCACCCTTGCCACTGAAAAACCGGATGTTGTGGTGATCGATTCCATCCAGACGGTGTATACGGACACCTTGCAGTCGGCGCCGGGCAGTGTGGCCCAGGTTCGTGAGTGTGCCGCCCAATTGACACGGCATGCCAAGTCACACGGCACAACGATGATTCTGGTGGGTCACGTCACCAAAGAGGGGGCACTGGCCGGCCCGCGTGTGCTGGAGCATATTGTGGATTCGGTATTGTATTTCGAAGGAGACACCCATTCCAGCTTCCGGTTGATTCGTGCCATCAAGAATCGTTTCGGTGCAGTCAATGAATTGGGTGTGTTTGCGATGACTGATAAAGGGTTACGAGGTGTATCCAATCCGTCAGCCTTGTTTTTGTCGCAGCATGATGAGCCAGTACCAGGTTCTTGTGTAATGGTCACACAGGAGGGTACGCGACCATTATTGGTCGAGGTGCAAGCTTTGGTTGATGAGGCGCATGCTCCCAATCCACGGCGTCTGAGTGTTGGGCTGGAACAAAACCGGCTGGCCATGTTGTTGGCAGTCTTGCATCGCCACGCCAGTATTGGCTGCTTTGATCAGGATGTGTTTATCAACGCCGTGGGCGGGGTGAAGATCGTTGAGCCAGCGGCTGATTTGGCGGTGTTGTTGGCGGTTGTGTCATCAATGCGCAACCGGGCATTGCCTGAGAAAATGGTGGTATTTGGCGAAGTTGGGCTGGCGGGTGAGGTGCGTCCGGTGCAGCGAGGGCAGGAGCGATTGAAAGAGGCTGCCAAACTGGGTTTCACCAAGGCAATTGTCCCAAAGGCCAACCGACCGAAGCAGATGATTGATGGAATGGAGGTAATTGCGGTCGACCGCTTGTCGGATGCTGTGGCACATTGTCGATGATCAGGGGAGCGGGGTGTCGTACTTGCCGTTCAATAGATCCGATTCCATTTGTGCAAATTGACCTCGGTCCATCAGTTGCTTCAGGCCTTGGTTGAATTTGATGATCAAAGCCTCCATGCCAGGTACTTTACGTGACAGCATTAGTCGATATTCGATCCGATCCGCTGGTCTGGGTTCGTGTGTAATCTTCACCTGTTCGTCTCTGGGAAAGTTGGACCGCAAGCTGGTGTATCCGACGGTTTTGTTCAGTGGAAAAAAATCGACGCGTCGTGCCAGTAACATTTTCATACCGTGTTCGACATCCTTGGCACGATAGTTAGTAATCAGCTCATTCTTAATTGGTGTTTCCCATACTCCAAGCTTGGACCCTAACGGTGTGATCATTGTCATGCCACGTAGATCGTTGAAGTCACCATGCCATTTCAAAGGTCGGTCAGTGCGACGAAAAATCACCTCTTCTTCAACCAAGACAGGGTTGCTGAACAAGGCAAATTGTTCTCGTGGCGGGGTGATTGACCAGACCACTGAGCCGTCAATCACGCCATTTCTGACCATTTCTTCTGCGCGAGCCCAGGGAAAGAACTTGTAGTTGACGGAAACGCCAACCAGTTTAAAGGCTTCGGTGACTACATGGGATGCAAAGCCAAAATTCGGTAGATTGGCTGACAGGTAGGGCGGCCATTCGCCATTGGCGAGTGTGATATTGTCAGCGTGCACAGGACAAGCCATCAGCAACAGCATGCTGGCCCGCAACAGGCCTGGCATAAATGGTACCGTCTGCTTCTTAGCCAGCATCGGCCTGCTCCAACGTGTTCGGCCTTGGGTGTGTGGCTGGCAAAGGCTGGCTTCCTATCCAATCCTATGGGCAAACAAACTGAACCAGGCTGACAATCCTGTGACTGCCACTACAAGCCAAGCCTGGCCATCCTTGCAGAGCCAGGTCATACGCATCAATTTGTGCGCATCAGCTTGCGATAATCATATTCGTTCAATTCAAAACAGTCGGTTGGTACTTCATCACTATCACTGGTATCAATCACTACCTTCACATAGCGGCCCACCTTTTTCCAGATGGCAACGGATACGCGTTGTGCAAAAGCTTGCTCATTTTCATCGGGCAAGAAACTGGCTTCCGCTGAGGTCTGTAAAAAGTAGACCTTATTCTTCTCAATCTTTTTGACGTAATGAGGCGAGGTCCAAGCCTCACGGATGGCAGCGAGTGCTTTTCTGACTTCGGTAGCACCCAGCGGCGCAACCGATATGTGAACCCGGTAGTGTTTACCCATGAGGCGATCCTCCGGCGAGTGCCAAGGTCCGTTACCTTTTAGTTTTAACACGAAGCAGTTCGACACTCAAGGTAAGGAAATGCAAGATGTGGTGATCAACTGATGATTGCTTGAACTGGCTCGTGTAGTGGATTGACTTGTTTGCAGGCTTTGGCGTGTTTGGGAGAATTGAAAGAGATTTAATATTCGTATGTAACCCAATGTTTATATTTAATTATTTAAGCGATCGCATGCCGGCTTGTCATAACCCGCAGTCTCAAAATAAAAAAGACGCAAAATTTGCGTTTTATTGCGTATGGTTGCAACTATTAATTGTCAGCCTAAACCACATAGTTTGTTTTGATAGGTTTTGTTTGAAAAATTATTATATTAGTAATTTATTATCATTCGTATATTGATGTCATTG
>NZ_SCOH01000100.1 GCF_005503445.1 Chitinivorax sp. B
ATGGCCGGATCACTTCAAATTGGGCACGACTAATGTCGCTCGGGTAGCTTTTTCTCATCTCCCAAGTGTCTCACATTCAACCAATCACAAAGACTTTGAACAGGCTCTAAGACAGTTCACCTGCACCGCCTGACAATACCTTGGTGTCGTAGCGGTCAAGCTTGCGTGGGACATCCACCCCAACGCCAAGAACATGGGTCGGATCTTCCACATTCGTCATCGTCGGAGCCTGACCATCCCCGGGGGTGGTATCCACCAGACGATACTCCAGACGATGCCAGTATTCTGCAAACGGCTGATTTGCCCATGCAGGTGCGCTCATCATCCACAGCGTGGCGCAAGTTGCCAATCCAATTTGGCTTTTTTTCATATCCAATATTCCCTTCCCTAATAATGCTCAACGTCCCAAGTCGCTGGCGCCGGATGGACGGTGAGCTGAAATAAACGATGGACTTGCTGGCAATACCGCCGGTTTCAGGCCGACTGCTTCGCCTTTGCACGGCGTGAACGGCGTACGGCAAAGCCCACTACCAATCCGCCAGCCAGCATAGTGGCGTAGGTTTCAGGCTCTGGGACTGCTGCCACGGCCAGGCTGGCCTCGGTTCCCAGTGACGAACGCAGCATGAAGGTCATCGGGTCATTGCCGAATGACTGGGCTGCCAGGTAAAGACGCCCCCCCCCGGAAAATGACGTATCAGGTGTCACCGAAAAGCTGGCCCGATCAACCCGCGATGCATAGCCACCGGGCATGCCCGTTGGTGAAGACAGGCTCAGCTCGGCGAAACCGGCCGCCTTGGTAAACTCACCATTGGCCTGCTTCTCGGAAAACCCCTGGTAACGATAATCCATCGTGATTTCCAGGCGCCCAGGCCCAGTCAACGTCAATTCGGCATTGCGCACCAGATTGGCGAATGTGAAGAATTGATTGTCAGACCCAGGTTTCACCGGGTTGGCCGTGACGCTGGTATTGGCAGCCATCGCCATGCCGTTGAACTTGCCCGATACCACCGACCCATGCTGCGAGGCATAGGACACACCAATCAGTGATGACCAGTCAGATGAAACAGCCTCGTCACTCCAATTGACTGTCCCACTGGGATTGGTCGATCCCGATGCCTTGCTGCGAATGGACTGGAAAGACAACGTCGGCACAATGCCATCCATTGGATCGGTGTCGATCACCTTGATATTGAGCGAACCAAAATCAGCCCACGCATTCATCGATGCCTTGACCGGCACCGCGGCTGCTGGTAGTGCTGCAAACAGCAGAAATGCAGGTAAAGTAATATTTATTTTCACAGAACTATCCTTATAAAAAATAAATAACAACAAAAGCACCAGCACACTATCTAAAGCACAATTCACGCCACAAAATAAATATCCTCACCCTGCCAGCCAACTAGCCTCCAAGGCTTATTTTCACTTGTCATTACATGTAAACAATCTCGACAACATCATCTCTTAAATGCATATTTAGTTAATTTCGTATTAATATTTTTTGTATCTTGAATTTTTTAAATTTCATCATCTTCCAACGTTATCAGCAACTGCTCCGGAGCGATGAAAAACGTTCTTAATCAAAAATAAGCTGTTTGACAATGCGCTTGAAAATACAAAAAACCATAGCCTGCATGCTGTTCACCACGTGGGCAATCACCATCAGCACCATATTGCAGCAAGGAAAAGAAATGGTCAGGGGAGATGACATTCGAAATTGACACGCGCCGCGCCCAACCAAGGGATAAGTAACACTACTTCAGAAAACCGAACTCTTAGCAACGGATTACTAACCTCACAGCTAATCAGTGTGACCGTGGCAATCCATAGCAGTACCGTATTGGAAACATGTTTTGGCTAGATCAGGTCTGCGGGTCACGGCGGCCAACGCCTGGCCCCATGACAAAATCATTTCCGTGACAAGATGAATGGGATCGCGAATCTGTCAATGCGGTAACACATCACCAGATGATGGACGTAAAAAAAGCCATGAAGATCATGGCTTTTTTTACTGAAACTTGGCGGAAAGGGAGGGATTCGAACCCTCGATACGGGAGGCCCGTATACCGGATTTCGAGTCCGGCGCATTCGACCACTCTGCCACCTTTCCGTGCAGAAGGTGCGCATTATATATAGTATTGCGCCTTTGTAAACCCCGCTTTTGCAATTCTTGCTAGTGATAGGGCGACACGCATTGAGCACCATAACACAACGACTTTCCTTCTACGCCTTACTGCTCAGCACCTTGGTTGCATGCACACAGGACCCTCCACCCCCGGTCGATTTGCGGGTAAAACCTGTCGTTCAACAGAAAGAACTGGTGGTGCTGACCCAAACAGCCCCCAACTCCTTTTACGTAGACAGCGATGGGAACTACGCAGGTCTCGAATATGATCTAGTTCGACTGTTTGCACAAAAACTAGGTGTACCAGTCAGGTTTGTATTGTTACCCAATCGCCAACAAACCTATGTCCAGTTGGCCGCGCAACATGCCCACCTGGCCGCAGCAGGCCTATCAGTGGCAAATAATGCACCGGATGGCGTGGCCTTTGGCCCCGCCTATTTGCAAATGACAACGGTCGTTGCCTACAACACTCAGCAGACCAAACCTTCCAACATATCGGATTTGATCGGAAAAAAAATCCTGGTGCCCAATGGCTCCAGCCACATTACATTACTGGAAACACTCAAGGAAACATCGCCAGACTTGAGCTGGCAGGAAGCCCCCTACAACGACCCGGCCGAGTTACTGGAAAAATTGGCCAATGGTGAGGCAGATTATGTGATTGCCGATTCCATCATTGTGGATGTGTTGCGCAACTTCCATCCCAATATCGATACTGCATTTGAGCTCTCCACACCTCGACAGGTGGCCTGGGCTTTGCCCAGCACAGCACCGGAATCACTCAAACAAGCGGTCACCGCATTTTTTGTCCAGGCGCAAACGGATGGCACCTTACGGCGCCTGACCGATCGCTATTTTGGCCACTTGCGTCGGCTGAACCCGATTGATGTACAAACCATGTTGCAGGCACGTAGCACACGCCTGGCCGAATATCGCAAATACTTTGAAGAAGCAGAGCTGCTAACAGGAATCGATTGGCGATTACTAGCCGCATTGGGTTATCAGGAATCACACTGGGACCCGCTGGCCACCTCCCCCTTTGGGGTGCGAGGGCTGATGATGCTGACCAATGCCACCGCCGAGCGCCTGGGTATCTCAAATCGGCTGGACCCACGTGAAAGTATTCTGGGCGGCGCACGTTATCTGCAGATGCTTCGCGAAATGTTACCCGCTCGTATCGGCGAACCGGATCGAACATGGATTGCACTCGCCACCTACAACGTGGGATACGGTCACCTGGAAGATGCACGGGTACTAGCGCAACGGCAGAAAAAGAACCCGGATGCCTGGACCGACCTAAAAGCCACCCTTCCGTTGTTAAGAGATGAAGCCTATTTCACCACCGTCAAAAATGGCTTTGCACGTGGTGGAGAAACCGTAGTGTTTGTCGAGAACGTACGTACCTATCGCGATATTCTGGTACGGTTCGAACCACCATTCCGGCCACTGTTTCCAGCCTTCAACGACAAGGTAACTGTCTCAGAAGCACAGCAAGCCCCATCCGGCAGCGTAACAGCCACGCAGCATTGAGCACAATTTCAACTATCCCGTCAGGGTTAGCCAGCATTGCCTGACCGCGCCAAACTGGCCACCATCTGCGGCCTGATGCCGGAACACCAGCAATGCGACTATAATCCGGCAACCATCAAGAAGAGGACTACCATGGGCTTTCTCGCCAACAAACGTATCCTGATTACCGGTCTGATTTCCAACCGATCCATCGCCTACGGCATTGCCGAAGCCATGCACCGTGAAGGTGCCGAATTGGCGTTCACCTATGTTGTCGACAAACTGAAAGACCGCGTAGTGGAAATGGCCAAGGAATTCGGCAGCGATATCGTCATCCGCTGTGATGTTGGCTCCGACGATGACATCAACGCCATGGCAACGGAACTGAAAACCCATTGGCCAGAAGGCTTTGACGGTTTCGTGCACTCTATTGGCTTTGCCCCTCGTGAGGCATTGTCCGGTGATTTTCTGGATGCCATCACCCGCGAGAACTACAAGATCGCGCATGACATTAGCGCCTATAGCTTCCCGGCACTGGCCAAGGCCACCCGCGACATGCTGCGCCCGAATTCAGCCCTATTGACGTTGACCTATTTGGGCGCAGAACGCGCCATGCCGAGCTACAATGTCATGGGCATGGCCAAAGCCAGCCTGGAAGCCGGTGTACGCTACCTATCATACTCACTCGGCCCCAAAGGCATTCGTGTCAACGGTATTTCCGCCGGCCCGATCAAAACACTGGCAGCAGCCGGCATCAGTGGCTTCTCCAAGATTCTGCACCACGTGGCCGACACTGCCCCACTCAAGCGCGGCGTCACCATTGAAGAAGTCGGCAACGTAGCCGCCTTCCTGATGAGCGATCTCGCCTCTGGCATGACAGGTGAAATCACTTATGTAGATGCGGGTTACAACATCGTGGCACCGATGTCCGAAGAATAAACCACGTTGTCGCAAGCTGATGCTCACGACCGTGCAGGCGGCGCACCAACTTGCGAAACAGCCTTTCTCGCCCTATAATCGCGCCTTCATTTTGCCGATGTAGCTCAGTTGGTAGAGCAACTGATTCGTAATCAGTAGGTCGGGTGTTCGATTCACCTCATCGGCACCATAGAATCAAGGGGTTAGCGGAAACGCTAATCCCTATTGTTTTTTAGGCAGTTAGCGCAACTGTCAAACTCCCAGCAAGACCCGTCTCATATTCCCTTTAGCTAGTTTTTTGGACATCACCGCCGCCATCACGGCTTCCAATAGCCCACCCCATCCTATGTCTGCATCAAATCGCAAGTCCTTCACGAGATGGCGAATCGCCTGAGGCACTATAACTCACAGCTTTTCTCTGCAATCATGCAGTTGCATACCCCCTTTAGTGTGCGGGCGTAGCGGGGCCACTCGCACGCTGGGGGCTGGCGACGCCTTGTGATCAGGTGGCCGCCGCTATATGACAGCTCCCATAAATATACCAATCGCATAGCGTGCGGTAACATACCGCCCTTTATCCCGCATCCCTCGCACCATGCCCCCTCCTTTCAATCTCATGGCGTCCG
>NZ_SCOH01000101.1 GCF_005503445.1 Chitinivorax sp. B
GGACCTGTGGGTGGTGAGCGACCCACAGAACGGCAACACACTGGTGACGCACTGGGTAGGGGATGGTACGTCCTTGGTGAAGGGTCAGGGCATCGAATGGACCTATGGCTTCTTCGCGGACATGACCCTGCAGGTGCAGGACATCAACAATGATGGCCGGGGTGAGCTGGTGGGTATCCACTGGCGTACCAGCCACAGCAACTACTGGTACTCGATTGTATCGGTGGGTGCTGATGGCAAGCTGACGCTGCAAGAGAACAACTGGAAGAGCGAGAAGGCCGAACAACGGCTGACCGGTGATGTGGATGGCGATGGTCGTGGCGACATCATCGACGTGTACCGCAATGCGGATGGCACGCTGAAGTTGTGGAATGTGCATGGTAATGCTGACCGGACATTTACCGGCAAGACAGAATTCAACCTAGGTGCTGCCAAATCGAACAGCCGCTTTGTGGCAGGTGATGTCAACGGTGATGGTCGTACCGACGTAGTGCAAATCTGGCGCAACGATGCTGGCCAGGCCGTGGCGACACTTTGGCAGTCAGTCAGTGTGGCCAGCGGTAACAGTTATCGCCAAGGGGTAGATTCCATCCTCGGAGAATGGCGTCAGGATGCGCAATACCGTCTGCTCGACAATAACCTGGATGGCCGTGCTGACCTGGTCGTGACTTATCGTGGTGAGCAAGGTGAGGCGGTCATTGCCAGCTGGTTGTTTGATGGCAGTCAGTTTAGTCAGCAAGGTAACTGGCATGGTGATCGTCTGTTCCTGGATGCCGACCTGAACGGTGATGGACGTCTGGACCTGATTGAAATCCGCCATGATGCCAATGGCGAGGCCATTGCTGCCCAGTGGTTGGCTACCGATAGTGGCTTTACGATAGGCAAGCAGACCAGCTTGGGCCGCTGGCGGTCCGACACCACCTATCTGGTCAGCGATGTCGACGGTGATGGTCGATCCGAACTATTGGCCCTCAGCAGGCAGGCGAATGGCATGACCATTGCCGCCATCCACAAAGTCACTGCCGACGGCATCAACCTGCAGGCCACGGCAGACATCGATGGCACCTTGGTTCCCTACACCCGGTTCTTTGCTGCCGATGTCAACGGTGACGGCAAGGGTGACCTGATCGCACAGTGGGACAACACGAGTGGTCGTACCAATCAGGCTGATTACCTGAGTACTGGCACAGCATTTGCCGCCGGTAAGCGTACCGATTTCCCTGGCGCGTTCGATGACAGTCGTCAGGCCATTCAGTTGGATCTGAATCGCGATGGCCGCGCCGACTCGGTTCGTCTGGCACGCTATGGCAATGAGATCAAAGCCTATTCCGCAGTACGCAGGGGCGACAAGTACGACCAGTATGAATCGAGCCTGGGCAACTGGAACCCGGCAACCCAGTACCTGGTAGGTGACCTGACCTACGGTGCCGGTGCAGACGGTATGCGGGACCTGATGGCAATTACACCGCAAGCAGATGGTACCGTTTTGCTGAAGCATTGGCCTTCGGATGGTGCCTACTTCAAACCGGGGTATGAACAAAACCTGGGCCCTGCCAAGCCGAATGCGCGTTATCTGATAGGAGACATCAACGGTGATCGGCAGAGTGACCTGGTGGTGGTCTGGAAGAATACTCAAGGGCAGGCCGTGGCAACGGTCTGGCGTGCCGAACTCAGCGATAGCGAAACGGTGAATGCCACCCAGAAATGGGTTCAAGGTCCGGATCAAATGCTGGGTCAATGGACTGACAATGCCACTTATCGTCTGAGCGACCAGAATCAGGATGGCCGTGCCGACCTGATCGGCGCCTGGACCGATGCCGATGGCAAGATTGTGTTGCAGACCTGGTTGAGTGACGGGATCAGTGTGTCCACCAATGGCAACTGGGGCAAGGACATCCAGTACCTGGACGGCGATTTCAATGGCGATGGCCGTATCGATCTGCTGGAACTACGCCACCGTGGCGATGGTAAGGCCGAAGTGCGGCAATGGCTGGCAACCGATACCGGTTACGCCGCGGGCAAGGTCAGTACCTTGGGCAGTTGGCGTGCAGATACCCGCTGGCTGGTCGGGGACGTGACCGGCGATGGTAAGGTCGATCTGGTGGAAATCCGTCGTGAAAGCGACAGCAAAGTGACCGCCACCACCTGGGTGTCGGGCGAAACCGGCTTTGTGCAAGGCGAGGTGACGGATGTGTCACCGTTGAATGCCCATCAGTCCCGTTATTACCTGGCTGATCTGAGCAGCGATGGCAAGCTGGATCTGGTGGTGGAATGGGTGAAGCCGGGTGAAGAGGGCAATACCTACCTCACGGAGTGGACCAGCCAAGGCAGCAAATTCGCCAGAGGTAAAGATGTATCGATGGCTGGCAGGATCAGCGCCTACCGTTACAACCCGTTGGCGTTCGGAAAAGAATTCGGGACCGATTTCAAACTGGTGCGGTTCCGCGAGTCAGGCAGCAACACCACATTGGACTACATCTACCGTAAGGCGGATGGTACGTTCGGTACCAACTTCACCAATGTGACCGAATGGTGGACGCCAGACACCCGTTACTACCAGGCAGACTGGGCTTATGGCATGGGCGGGGATGGCAGGCAGGATATCGTCGGCATCTCCACCAAAGCAGATGGCACGGTAGCAGCACGTTACTGGCGCGGCAATGGCACGACCTTTGATGCATCCAAAGAGTTCAGCTTAGGCCAGGCCATGCCAAATGCCCGTTATCTGGTGGGTGATATCAATAGCGATCGCCAAAGCGATATCGTGGTGGTGTGGAAGAATGACCAAGGCCAGGCCGTGGCTACCTTCTGGCGCGCAGACGTTAGTGAGAATGATTCGATCAGCTTGACTCAGAAGTGGGTGCAAGGCCCTGACCAGATTCTCGGTCAATGGAACGACAACGCGACCTATCGTTTGAATGACCAGAACAAGGATGGTCGTGCCGACCTGATTGGTGCCTGGACCGATGCGGACGGCAATGTCGTATTGCAGACCTGGCTGAGCGATGGGATCAGTGTGTCCGCCAATGGCAACTGGGGTAAGGATATCCAGTACCTGGACGGTGATTTCAACGGCGATGGCCGGATTGACATGCTGGAAATCCGTCATCGCGGCGACGGCTTGACGGAAGTACGGCACTGGCTGGCAACGGATACGGGTTATAACGCCGGCAAAGTCAGCACGTTGGGCAACTGGCGTGCGGATAGTCGTTGGTTGGTCGGAGATGTCAATGGTGACGGTCGCACCGACCTGGTCGAGATCCGTCGCGAGACAACGGCCAAAGTGACGGCGACCACCTGGTTGTCTGGTGAGGCTGGTTTCAGCTTGGGCGATACCACTGACGTGTCTCCACCTAATGCCCATCAGGCACGTTATTCGTTGGCTGATCTGGGTGGTGACGGCAAATTCGACCTGCTTGTGGAATGGGTGAAGCCTGGTGAGGAGGGCAGTACCTACATGACTGAGTGGGTCAGTCAGGGCAGTAAATTTGCGAAGAGCAAAGAGGTCACCTTGGCGGGCCGCATCAGCGGCCAGCGTCAGGCTTCCATCCAGTTCGGCAACGAGTTTGGCGCCGATGCCAAGTTGGTACGTTTCCGCGAATCCGGTAGCAACACTACGCTGGATTACATCTACCGCAAAGCGGATGGGACATTTAGCACTAATTTCACCAATGTAACCGAATGGTGGACGGCTGATACCCGTTACTTCAAGGCTGATTGGGCCAATGGTCGGGGTGGAGATGGCCGCAGGGACCTGATTGGGATTTCGACAAAGGCGGACGGCACGGTAGCGGCACGTTACTGGCGCAGCAATAGCAGTACCTTCGAAGCGTCGAAGGAATATAACCTGGGCCAGGCCAAACCGAACGCGCGCTATTTGGTAGGTGACCTGAATGGCGACCGTCAAAGCGATATTGTGGTTGTTTGGAAAAATGACCAAGGGCAGGCGGTAGCAACACTATGGCGTGCAGAAGTCAGCGACAGCGCTACGGCCAATCCGGTATTACGTTGGGTACAAGGCCCAGATCAAGTATTGGGCCAATGGCAGGACAATGCCACTTATCGCCTGAACGACCAGAACCAGGATGGCCGTACCGACCTGATCGGTGCGTGGACTGATGCCGATGGCAAGGTGGTGGTGCAGACCTGGCTCAGTGATGGGGTCAGTGTGTCTGCCGCCGGTAATTGGGGCAAAGATGTCCAGTATCTGGATGGCGATTTCAATGGCGATGGCCGGATTGACCTGCTGGAAATCCGTCACCGTGGTGATGGTCAGACCGAAGTAAGGCAGTGGATTGCCAATGACACGGGTTATAGCGCTGGCAAAGTAAGTGTCATGGGTAATTGGCGCGCAGATACGCGTTGGTTGGTTGGGGATGTGACCGGAGATGGCAAGGCCGATCTGGTCGAGATTCGCCGTGAGACCGATGCCAAGGTTACCGTAACGACTTGGTTGTCCGGCGAGGCCGGTTTCACTCGGGGAGATACGACTGATGTGTCGTCGAACAGCCCATACCGTGCACGCTATTTCCTGGCGGATCTGCTAGGCGATGGCAAGGCGGATCTGGTGGTGGAATGGGACAGCCGCGATGGCAATACCCGCTACACCGAATGGACCAGTCAGGGCGGTAAGTTCGTCAAGGGTCAGGAAACCTACGCCGGCGGTGCGATCGACAATCAGTTGCGCAGTCCGTTGTTCTTGGACATGAATCGTGATGGCAAGCAGGATCTGGTGAAGTTCTACCAATCGGGTGATAACACTTACGCTTACAGCATGCGTCGCCGGGCAGATGGTGGTTTTGATCAATACAATACAACCATTAATGGTTGGAATCCCAACGCCCAGTACTTCACTGCAGAACTGTCTCATGGCCGCGGTAGCGATGGCCTGAAAGATCTGCTGTCGATCACGCCACAAGCAGATGGCAGCGTTAAACTGAAGCACTGGTGGTCAGATACCAACTACTTCCAGCCCGGTTATGAGCAGAGTCTGGGCGTGGCCAAACCCAATGCCCGTTACCTGGTGGGTGACCTGAACGGTGATCGCCAGAGCGATCTGGTGGTGATCTGGAAGAACGAACAAGGCCAAGCCGTTGCAACGGTCTGGCATG